>JBAHZW010000112.1:0-29859 GCA_037132835.1 Colwellia sp.
GCTAACTTTGATACCGCCCTCGTACCTGAAGGTGTTCGTAACGAAAAGTTGATCCTTAAACACAATGCCCTGCCATTATATTTACGTGGTAAAGTGCTTTTTGTCGCCATGTCTGACCCAACCAATTTAGAGGCCTTAGAAGAAATACAATTTAATACTGGCTATAACACTGAATTAATTTTATGTGACGAACAAAGTTTACAAGCTTGTATTGAAAAGGTACTCGAAGATGAGAGTGATGCCTTAGATATTAGTGATATTGATGCAGACGAGTTAGCCGATATCGATGTACAAGAGGCAAATAAAGAAGAAGATAATGTCAGTGGTGAAGATGATGCCCCCATTGTGGTTTTTATCAATAAAATATTACTTGATGCCATTAAAAAAGGGGCTTCTGATTTACATTTTGAGCCTTATGAAAAATCATTTCGTATCCGTTTTCGCATCGACGGCATTTTATCTGAAATCGCCCGGCCGCCAGTAGCCCTTGCCTCAAGAATGGCTGCTCGTTTAAAAGTTATGTCAAAACTTGATATCGCAGAGCGGCGTGTACCCCAAGATGGCCGGATAAAATTAGCGCTATCAAAAAAGAAATCTATCGATTTTCGTGTCAGTACTCTCCCAACCATGTGGGGAGAAAAAGTGGTAATGCGTATATTAGACTCTGCTAGTGCCATGTTAGGTATTGATATGCTTGGCTATGATCCTGAACAGAAAAAAATATATATGGATGCTTTAGAGCAACCCCAAGGCATGATATTAGTGACTGGCCCGACGGGCTCAGGTAAAACCGTCTCACTTTATACCGGTCTCAATATTTTAAATACCGAAGAACGTAATATATCTACCGCCGAAGACCCGGTCGAAATCAATCTTGAAGGCATTAATCAGGTGCAAATAAATAACCGTGCCGGTTTATCTTTCCCCAACGCCTTACGCTCATTTTTACGCCAAGATCCCGATATTATTATGGTCGGTGAAATTCGGGATTTAGAAACCGCTGAGATTGCTATCAAAGCAGCACAAACGGGTCACTTGGTCTTATCAACACTGCATACTAACTCAGCAGCAGAAACACTAACCCGCCTGCTTAACATGGGCGTACCTTCTTATAACGTTGCCAGTTCGGTGTCTATTATTATTGCCCAGCGACTCGCTCGAAGATTATGTCCACAATGTAAAGAAGCTGAGCCCCTTTCAAAAAGGCAACTCTCTGAGCAAGGTTTTCCTGCGGAAAAGCTCAGTGAAATAAAGCTATTTAAACCAGTCGGTTGTACGCATTGCACTGGCGGTTACAAAGGTCGAGTCGGTATTTATGAAGTGATAAAAATTAGTCCAACCATAGCCGCTATAATCATGGAAGGCGGTAACTCACTTGATATTGCCAAGCAGTGTCAAAAAGAGGGCTATAATAATTTACGCCAATCCGGGTTAATAAAAGCCATGAGCGGCATGACAAGTTTAGAAGAAATTAATCGTGTCACTAGCGCTTAAAGAAAATTTCAGTTAACCTACTAATTAAAATATAATATTTTCATAATACTGGCATCATAATTTGCTGGTTCAGTAAAAAATACCTACCGTAAATAATGGATTAGGGTAAATAATGGATTAGGGTTAACAATGGCTATTACAACAACAAAAATATCAGCTAAAGTTCAAGTTAAAGTTAAAGTTAAAGAGCAACATATATTTATTTGGCACGGTGTTAACCGTAAAGGTAAAAAGATATCGGGTGAGCTGACTGCCAATAACGTAATTCAGCTTAAAGCACAGTTACGTAAACAGGGTATAACACCCAGTCGTGTCAAGAAAAAAGCCAAGCCTTTATTTGGCATTGGTGGTGATAAAGCGATCAAACCCGTTGATATTGCCCTGATAACCCGTCAAATAGCCACCATGTTAGGCGCGGGTGTTCCTTTAGTGCAAACTATCGAAATGATTGGCTCTGGTCATGATAATGGCAATATGCGTAGACTACTCAGTACTATTGGCGTAAAACTTTCATCGGGTATTCCCCTGTCCGATTGTTTACGAGAGCATCCCTTATATTTTGATGATCTCTATTGTGATTTAGTGGCTTCGGGTGAACAATCCGGTGCTTTAGAAACTATTTATTCACGTATAGCGACTTATAAAGAAAAAGCGGAAGCGCTCAAATCTAAAATTAAAAAAGCGATGGCTTATCCCATTGCAGTAATCATGGTAGCAATTATAGTCACTTCGATTTTATTGATATTTGTTGTCCCTGTTTTTCAAGAAATTTTTGCCAGCTTTGGTGCCGAGTTACCCGGTTTTACCTTGTTTGTCATTGGTATCTCTGATTTTATGCAATCTTATTGGTACTTTGGCTTAGCCGCGCTTTATTTAGCCTTCTTCTTATTCAAACGGACGCATAGAAATAGCCAAAAATTCCGTGACAGTGTTGATAAAAATATTTTAAAGATACCCGTTATTGGCGATTTATTAAAAAAGGCAGCCGTTGCTCGTTACGCACGCACGCTATCGACTACATTTGCTGCTGGTGTGCCTTTAATTGATGCCTTAGATTCTGCGGCGGGTGCTTCAGGTAACGCGGTATTTCGTAATGCTATTCTCGAAGTAAAGGCGGAAGTTTCTTCGGGTATGCAGATGAACTTAGCCATGCGTAATTGTAAAATTTTTCCTGATATGGTTATTCAAATGGTTGCCATTGGTGAAGAATCTGGCGCTGTTGATGACATGTTATCGAAAGTGGCTACTGTGTATGAACAACAGGTTGATGATGCTGTTGATGG
Organism: Colwellia sp.; assembly: GCA_037132835.1. Classification (GTDB taxonomy): domain Bacteria; phylum Pseudomonadota; class Gammaproteobacteria; order Enterobacterales; family Alteromonadaceae; genus Colwellia. The sequence goes on from JBAHZW010000112.1 coordinate 2,778, forward strand.
TTTAACCGCACTATTAGAGCCAATGATTATGGTGGTATTAGGTATTGTTATTGGTGGTTTGATCATTGCCATGTACCTGCCAATATTTGAAATTGGTAAAGTGGTATAAAACACGTCAACTCTGTGTCGACAATTAGAGAGACTATACTAAGAACTCTCAAGGTGTAGAGTTCAGTTGGCATTAGAAATCACCCTTTGGGTATATAGCCCTCAAGCAGTTGTAATCGATACAACTGCTTTTTTAACTAAGGTTTTAATTTTCTCTCCCAGAAAGTCCCAGCACTCTACCTTCTAACCCTCAACTAAAAATTTAAAGAGGCACTCAATTGTTAGACAACTTTTTTAATTCATTTAATCATATACCGGAGCTATTCCAACAAGCGCCAATATTTTTTTATAGTAGTGTTGCGCTAGTGTCTTTAATTGTCGGTAGTTTTCTTAATGTGGTCATTTATCGCCTGCCAAAAATGATGGAATATAGCTGGTATCATGATTGCCGAGAGTTTTTAGCCGAGGAAGTTGTCAATGTCAAAGCTAAAAAAATGACCGCTATCACCTTATCCAAACCTGATTCCAGTTGCCCTCATTGTGACCATAAAATACGCTATTATGAAAATATCCCTGTATTGAGTTGGTTATTTTTAAAAGGTAAGTGTAGCCAATGTGCTAATAAAATTTCAGCTCGTTACCCTAGCATTGAGCTAGCGACGATGCTGTTAAGCCTTGTCGTCGCCCATCATTTTGGTGTTAGCTTTGTCACACCATTGGTCATATTACTCACGTGGTGTTTGATCACCCTTACCATGATCGACGTTGACCATATGTTATTGCCTGATCAAATAACCCTGCCCCTTTTATGGTTAGGTTTACTGTTAAACATTAATGGAACCTTTGCCCCATTAACCGATGCAGTGATTGGCGCTGCAGTTGGCTATATGAGTCTCTTTTCTGTTTTTTGGTTGTTTAAGTTATTAACAGGTAAAGATGGTATGGGCTTTGGCGACTTTAAATTATTCGCTGTTTTTGGTGCTTGGCTTGGTTGGCAATTATTACCATTACTTATTTTAATGGCCTCAGTGGTTGGTGCTATTGTGGGCATAGCTTTACTGTTATTTAAAAATCATCAAAGGGAGCAAGGCATTCCATTTGGACCCTACTTAGCCATTGCCGGTTGGATCACGCTATTGTGGGGAGACGGTATATGGTCATGGTACTTACAAACACTGCTTTAATAACCTTCTTTAGCGACAAAGTGGCGACCAATATGTCTGCACAATACTTTCACCATGTCTAAACTAGTTATTGGCCTTACTGGTGGTATTGGCAGTGGAAAAACAACCATAACCCACTGCTTTCAAAAATTAGGTGTTGAGATCATTGACGCTGACATTATTGCTAGAGAAGTTGTTTCGGTTAACAGCCCCGCATTAACAGCAATAGCGCAGCACTTTGGTAGCGAATACTTAGCCGCGGATGGTCAACTTAATAGAGCCTTGTTACGTAGCCAAATATTTGCTAACGAGGCCGATAAACACTGGCTTAATGCATTATTACATCCCTTAATACGCACGCGTATTATCAGCCAAACCAAAAGTGCTAAAAGCTTATATTGCCTTTTAGTTGCGCCTTTACTTATTGAGAATAACCTCCATGCATTAGTTGACCGAATATTAGTCGTTGATGTGAGTGAAAAAACGCAATTAAAGCGTACTTTATTAAGGGATAATAGCTCTGAACAAGAAGTCAGATCGATTATCGCGAGTCAAGCGACACGATCTCAAAGAAAGCAAGCCGCAGATGATATAATCGATAACGATGAGGTTTACATAGCCGACATTGAAAAAGTCGTTATATTACTGGATAAAAAGTATTTATCCTTGACAAGAATGGTTTAAAAATCGACAATAAATACTTCGTAATAATTTACATTTTGAGTTACATATCACTGTATGTCTTCGGTCTTATATGAACATCCGCTCAATGAGCGAATTCGCAATTTCTTAAAACTTGAGCAATATTTCGCTCAGGCATACACGTGTCTAAATAACACTCTCACTATACGAACCACCCATCACGTATTTTTCACTGCACTCTTTTCGATAATAGATACTTTAGAGCGGAATGATATTCGCGGTGATTTGATCAAAGACTTAGAGAAATTAGAACAAAACTTAGCCCTTTGGTCACAGGCTCCTGATATAGATACCAGTGCCCTTACATTAAACTTGGATGAAACGGTTAAGTTAATAGCCAACCTCAGAACGCCTCGATCAACTTGGTTACTCCTTAAAGAAGATAAGTTATTAGCGTGTTTAAAACAACGTTTTGCCATTCAAGGGGGTAGTTCTAGTTTTGACCTACCCCAGTTACATTTTTGGCTTCATCAAAGTGAAAAACAGACAAACCAAGAAATACAGCAATGGTTAAATTTATTAAGTGATATCTCTTCATCTCTCGCTATGGTTCTTAAGTTTATCCGTCAACGTGATCAATTTGAGTCCATTGAAGTTGACAGTGGCTTTTATCAAGATAACGGCGAGGGGCTATTATTACTACGAATAAAATTACCGAGTAATACCGCATTTTATCCCACCGTCAGTGGTAATAAATTTCGTTACTCAATTCGTTTTATGTTACCTTGCCAACACACGGGTCGAAGGTATGCTAATCAAGCGACAACATTTCAACTAGCCCGTTGCTAACCTCCCTTTATTGTTGTTATCAATGCCAAACATCGAGCTTTCGTGTATCATTATCACTAATCTTAATTTTATCTAATAAAATATCATGACTTTAAAAGTACCCTGCCCACATTGTAAAAAAACGGTTATATGGCAAGCTAGTAGTGAGTTCCGCCCTTTTTGCTGTAAACGATGCCAGCTGATTGACTTAGGGGAATGGGCGGAGGAAAACCATAAGATAAGCCAAAACATTCAAGTGGATACTGTTTTATCTGAAGAAATGATTGATGCCATGGAAGATGAGTTTCTGCTCAACAATAAATTTTTTGTTGAGCCCGAGTAAATCCCTAAAGTTAGATCTAAGCACCTAAGGGAATTCGTACCACATAAAGGTCATAGACCTAAAGTGCCCACTAATAAAGCTTATTAATAATACCTTTATTCGCTTCGGGGAAGTCCATTGTTTTCATAGTGTTCAAGGTAAACCAACCTTCACCCTGCCCTTCTTGTGCGCTTGGATCGCCAATAAAATTATCAACGATAAAGACATGCAAACAAACTGTTTTATCTTTCCCTTTGCCTTCCTCTTTACTTCGGTAAGTATGTTCAATCTTAATGAGTGGCTGACAAGATAAGACATCAATCGCAACCTCCTCTTTAAGCTCTCTAGCAAGGGTCTGTGCAACCGTTTCATTTTTTTCCACTTTACCCCCTGGGAACTCCCACTTTCCCCCTTGATGGGCGGCTTCTAAGCGTTTAGTTAAAAAGTACTGAGAGTCGCCTCCATCATCAGCTCTTTTAATAACTCCAACGGCAACGTGAACAACGCTATTCATAATTTATATTCTCTTATTTCTTTTAACAGGTGGGTTTAACATTAAAGCAATTAAAAAAAATGCCAGTCATTAGACTGGCATTCAATGAACAATGAAGCGAGTGGTTAAGCTAACCGTCCATGACATTGCTTATATTTTTTACCTGAGCCACAGGGGCAAGGCTCATTTCGTCCTACGCGAGGTGTCTGTTGCTTTTGACTTGGTTTTGGAACTGCTTGGTGTTGAAAGTTTTTTGCTACTTCTTCGGCCTTTCTGTGTTGCTCTTCAACCGCTTCAACATCAGACTCAGCGCGAATTTTTACTTTGGACAAAATACCAACAACATCATATTTCAAGTTATCTAACATTTCCGTAAACAACTGAAAAGATTCCCGCTTGAATTCTTGCTTAGGGTTCTTTTGCGCATGTGCTCGTAAACCTATACCTTGGCGAAGGTGATCCATGGCAGATAAATGCTCTTTCCAATGTGAATCTAAACTTTGTAGCATAACTGCTTTTTCAAACTGACGTAAAACATCAGCACCAACCACCTCTTCTTTGTCTTTATACGTTTGCTCAAACTCAGCAACAATTTTATCGCGTAAGCTTTCTTCATGTAGCTTGGTATCTTCTTCAAGCCATTTGGCAATAGTCAAGTCAGTGGCATATTCACCTTTTAGTTGTTCTTCAAGGCCTTGAATATCCCACATTTCATCTAATGACTGCCGTGGAATATGTTGGTCAATAATACCATTTATAACATCACTTCGAATGGCATTAACGACTTCACTAATCTCTTCATTATCCAGTAATTCATTCCGTTGCTCATAGATGACACCACGTTGATCATTGGCAACGTCATCATATTCTAATAACTGTTTACGCATATCAAAGTTACGACCTTCAACTTTACGTTGAGCATTCTCAATACTACGGGTAACCCAAGGGTGTTCAATGGCTTCTCCATGCTCCATGCCTAACTTACGCATCATGTTAGAAATACGTTCTGAGGCAAAGATGCGCATCAATGAATCTTCCATGGAGAGATAAAAGCGCGATGAACCATCATCACCTTGACGCCCTGATCGACCACGAAGCTGATTATCAATGCGACGTGACTCATGACGCTCTGTCGCAACTATATGTAAACCACCTAACTCAAGTACACGGTTATGGTCAATTTCCCACTGTGCTTTGATCTTAGCTATAGCATCTTCAGTAGGATTTTTTAATTTGGCAATTGCCGCATTTAAGTTACCACCTAAAACGATATCAGTACCTCGGCCCGCCATGTTAGTCGCAATAGTTACCGCACCTTCTTTGCCGGCATCGGCGATAATTTCCGCTTCTTGTTCGTGGAATTTGGCATTAAGCACTTTATGTTTAATTTTAGCTTTTTTCAAAAAATCAGATAAAAACTCTGAGGTTTCAATGGCAATAGTACCAACGAGTACTGGTTGTCCACGCTTAACACAGTCTTGAATATCGCCTAAAATCGCTTCAAACTTTTCATCTGCTGTTAAGTAGATTAAATCGGCCATATCTTTACGGATCATGGGCTGATTTGTTGGGATAATCACGGTTTCTAAACCGTAAATGTGATTAAACTCAAAAGCTTCAGTATCTGCAGTACCTGTCATACCTGAAAGCTTTTCATATATTCTGAAGTAGTTTTGAAAGGTTATCGATGCTAAAGTTTGGTTTTCATTTTGAATATCAACGCCTTCTTTGGCTTCAATCGCTTGATGGAGACCTTCAGACCAACGACGACCATCCATGGTTCGACCAGTATGCTCATCTACAATAACTATCTCACCTTCTTTTACGATATAGTCGACATCTTTTTGAAAGATTTTATGGGCACGTAGTGCGGCCATAACATGGTGTAATAAGGTGATGTTTGCCGCGGAGTATAAAGTATCGCCAGTAGCTAACAGATCTTTTTCAACCATGATCTCTTCAATGCGAATTTGACCTCGTTCTGTCAAATAAATTTGCTTGGCTTTTTCATCAATAGTGAAGTCACCTGTACTCTCTTCACCTTCTTTGTCTTCTTCTTCCTGCTGCTCAAGGGTTGGAATTAACATATTAATTTGTTTATATAACGCAGAGCTATCTTCAGCTTGGCCTGAAATAATAAGCGGTGTTCTGGCTTCATCAATTAAAATGGAATCAACTTCATCAATAATGGCAAAGTGGAGCGGTTTCTGAGCACGCTCTTGTGATGAAAAGACCATATTGTCGCGTAAATAATCGAAACCGAATTCATTATTGGTGCCATAAGTGATATCTGCTTGGTAGCCCGCTTGTTTATCCTGTGGAGACATACCTGAAATATTACAACCGACGGTCAAACCAAGAAATTCAAATAACGGACGACTCCAGTCAGCATCACGCGTTGCGAGGTAATCATTGACCGTAATTATATGCACGCCTTTACCTGTCAATGCATTAAGGTAAGAAGGCAAAGTCGCTGTTAAGGTTTTACCTTCACCCGTACGCATTTCAGCAATTTTACCGTCATTGAGGACCATGCCACCAATTAATTGCACGTCAAAGTGACGCATACCAAATACGCGCTTACTCGCTTCTCTTACTACAGCAAAGGCTTCAGCTAATAATTCTTCTACGCTCTCCCCTTGAGAAAACCGTTCTTTGAACTCAGTCGATTTGGCTTTTAACTCTTCATCACTTAGCGCTTCAAAAACAGGTTCAAGTGCATTTATTTTATTTACTTCTTTGCCCATTATTTTCAGTAATCTATCATTTCGACTACCAAATATTTTTGTTAACAAGTTTCCAAACATCTTATTTAAACCATTTAGTGAGAATTATCAGTGACTATTTCCGCCACCTTGAGTGAATTTATGATGATAACCGCTTAACGACTGCTTCGGTTATTTCCCTTTGCGATAAACAAATTTAATTGGATTGATTTGTTTATTATTTCGTAATATTTCGTAGTGAACGTGTGGCCCTGTAGAGCGCCCAGTACTGCCCATTCGTGCAATTACTTGCCCTTTATTGACTACATCTCCTACCTTTACCAGTATATCTTTATTATGTCCATAGCGTGTAGACAAACCTTCGCCATGATTGATCTCGATTAAGTTTCCGTAGCCATAACGTTTACTTGCCCAAGTCACAATACCTGAGGCAGTAGAAATAACGCCTGAATTTTCTTTACCTGCAAAATCAAGTCCTTTATGCAATGTTGGCTTGCCATTAAAAGGATCTTTGCGTACACCGTAATAAGACGAGAGCCAACCTTTGCTTATTGGCCGACCCGATAAGTAACCTTCGTTTTGTATATGGTGACCAAAGCTTAAAGATTCAAGGATTCTCAACTTTTTTTCTTCGTAATTTATTGTGTCTTCAAACTGCTGTATTTCCAAAAACAGTTGTTCTAATGTTTTTATATTAACAGGAAATGTATTGGAGAATGGTCCTCCACTTGCTGGCAGTTGACTAAAGTTAAATTCGTTTTCTGGAATATTTGCATCCTCGGCTAAACGATCACCAAGAGCATTTAAACGTAACACCTGACTTTGTAATTCGGCAAGTTTGATTGTTAGTGAGGTAATTTGCCGTACTTTTACTCGTGTAGGATCAAGGTATAATTGAGGTGCCACTTGGTATTCATCACGATTGGGTTGAAATTTATCACCCACAATTAAATGAACGGTCAAGCCAGAAATTAGCGCAAAGGCACATAAAGCTGATAGCCAATGCAATTTAGTGAGCTGCATTGAAAATCTGACGTTCTTTCCACGGTATAGTAGTGTTAAACTCATAGAACTCTATTTCTGTTAATTTATTCAGTATGTTTGCTTACTGATTTTTGGTAATAACAATGGCTAGAAAATCAAAAGTCCCTATTAATATGGCAGCTCTGTTAAAAACAACGACAGGCACTTTGGCACATATTCAAACAAAAACCAACTCTTTGACGGCCTTAGCTGATATTGTACGGCAAATATGCCCTGATTTACCAGTAGATGCTTGGCATATTGCCAATTCAAGACAAGATACGCTTATTATTGAGGTTAAGTCACCTGTTTGGGGGCAAAGACTACAATTTGAACGCAATAATATATGTAACGCATTAAGCAGTAGCACTGACGGTAACTTTTATAAGATAGAAATTAAGGTCAATCCACAAGGGTTTAGGCAATCTCGTCATGAAGTGACTGAAAAAAAGCATGCTGAGCTCATGCGAACAGCCGACATAAAAGCGAAGCCAAGCCATATTGCTGTTAATGAAAAAACCGCTAAACAGTTTTTAGCTATCGCAAAAAATGCACCAAAGGGCTTAAAAGAAAAGTTAGAAAAATTAGCGCTCGTCGCTGGAACAAGCAACGAAAGCTAACGGAAAACATAGACTGAAAATAATGCGGAATGGTCTTATATCACATATGATATCAGTGTAGTGCAACACGGTAAATTGAGTACGCACACGAATATTTTTTGGCTCTACATCAAATCAAAATGCGGCGGCATTAATTTCTTGATACTCAATAGGTGATTTTTTATCCCCTTCATAGGTTACCCATTCCCATGAGTCAGTTTCTGCAAATACTTTTCTCAGTAACATGTTATTTAAGCCATGACCTGATTTAAAGGCGTTTAACTCGCCTAAGATACTGGCACTTCCCATATAAAGATCGCCGATAGCATCAAGTATTTTATGCTTCACAAACTCATCATCATAACGTAATTCATCTTTATTCAACATGCGATAGTTATCAAGGACTATGGCATTCTCTAAGCTACCACCGAGTGCTAGATTATGAGAGCGTAAAAAATCAATATCTTTCATAAAACCAAAAGTTCTTGCCCGACTGATTTCTTTAATATAAGAACGACTAGAAAAATCGATGCTCATGGTTTGGCCAGTTTTTTCGATAACGGGGTGTTCAAATTCAATGGAAAAATTCACCTTAAAACCTTCATAAGGCAATAATTCTGCCCATTTGTCACCTTCTTCAACACGTATGGGTTTTTTAATACGCAAAAAGCGTTTAGGCGCATTGAGTGTCTCAATACCAACCGACTGAATCAAATAAACAAAGGGTAAGGCACTGCCATCCATGATGGGAATTTCAGCGGCATCCACATCAACAAATAAATTATCAATGCCTAAACCAGCAACGGCTGAGAGCAAGTGCTCAACGGTTGATACCTTAACTTGTTGCTCGTTAACTAAACAGGTACATAAAGTTGTTTCACCGACAGCTTCAGGTGACGCTTTAATCTCAACCACAGGGTTAAGATCAACACGACGAAATACAATACCGGTGTTTGCTGGCGCAGGACGGAGAGTAACCTGCACCTTTTCACCTTTATGTAAACCAACACCTACGGTTGAAACACTTGTCTTTAATGTACGTTGCTTAATCATATCAGCCTCGCTTATCTTACTTTTTAATTATTAATCTTAATGACTCTAAACAATTTCATCTGCTGTAATAAGCAAGAGAAATTAAACTAGCCTTTTTAACGGGCGCGTAATATACCAAAGTCTGCCACTAAAATCAAAAATACCGATCGCGCAGGCATCGAGTTACCGTGAATGACTAGTCCGCTTGTTTACGTAAAAATGCCGGAATATCTAAATAGGAGTCTAAGTCTGTTGCCGTTGCTTTTTGTACATTGCTATCCGTCATAGCCACAGCTTCAGGGGCAATTTTTCCCTGAGGTGAAGACGATGTTGTATAGTCAGCACCAACAATTTTTGGCTCTGCAACAGGCGTTGGGTTCACTAAGGTGATATCAGGCTTACTTTCAGCACCAATACCCGTAGCCACAACCGTAACACGTAGTTCATCCGTCATATCCATATCAATAACAGCACCGACAACAACCGTCGCATTTTCAGAAGCAAACGCTTTAACCGCATTACCCACTGTCTCAAACTCGTCAATGCTAATATCCATGCCTGCGGTGATATTGACCAGAATACCCCGTGCACCCGCTAAGTCGACGTCTTCTAATAATGGACTTGAAATAGCCGCGTCAGCTGCCTCTTGTGCTCTATCATCACCAGAAGCAGTACCAGATCCCATCATGGCAGTACCCATTTCAGACATAACAGTTCGTACATCCGCAAAATCGACGTTGATTAGGCCTGGGCGAGTAATCAGCTCAGCAATGCCTTGTACCGCACCAAGTAAAACATTATTAGCCGCTTTAAAAGCATCTAATAAACTGGTTCCTGGCCCGAGTACTTTCAGTAACTTTTCATTGGGAATAGTAATGAGTGAATCAACGTTTTTAGATAAAAACTCAATGCCTTGTTCGGCATAGTTCATTCGCTTCTTACCTTCAAATGGAAACGGTTTAGTCACTACAGCAACGGTTAAAATACCCATTTCCTTGGCAATTTCCGCAACAACAGGCGCTGCACCTGTACCCGTACCGCCCCCCATTCCCGCCGCGATAAAGATCATATCAGCACCTTGTAAGGCTTCTTTGATTGTTTCTCTATCTTCTTCAGCTGCACAACGACCGATTTCGGGGTTGGCACCAGCGCCTAGCCCTTTAGTCACATCCGTACCAAGCTGCAAGGTAACATCTGCAGCAGAGTTACGTAACGCTTGAGAGTCAGTATTTGCGGTAATAAACTCAACCCCTTCAATCGTTTGTGTAACCATGTGCTCAACAGCATTACCACCACCACCACCAACACCGATAACCTTAATTATCGCTTCTTCATTATGATCTTCCATTAATTCAAACATTTTATGCCTCTCCGTTTTACTTACAATTACTTAAATTAGTTAAAATTAGTTAATAACAGTCACACTATAATTTTTAAAATTCGCCTTTAAACCAATCACGTATTCTTGACCAAAAATCACCAACACTCTCACGCCTCTTCAGTACACTGTCAGCCCCCGTCGTTGTCTGCATGCCATAATGGAGTAAACCAACTACCGTTGCATAGCTAGGGTCATTTACATATTCTTTAAGCCCTTGTACTGACAACGGGTTAGCCACACGAACAGGCATTTGAAATATTTCTTCCGCAAATTCAAGTACACCTTCCATTTTAGCCGTACCACCTGTTAACACATAACCTGCCGCAATTTGATCTTCTAAACCCGACTCTCTGATCTCTTCTTGTATCAGTTCAAATAACTCTTGATACCTTGGTTCAACGACTTCAGATAAGGTGTGGCGTGACATTGAACGTGCAGGACGACCTCCAACGCTGGGTACATCAATACTTTCTTCCATACTAACCAGTTGCTTTAAAGCACAGGCATATTGCACCTTGATATCTTCCGCATGACTTTGTGGTGTTCTAAATATTTTGGAAATATCACTAGTCACTTGATTACCGGCAACGGGTATAACGGCGGTATGTCGTAAAGTTCCACCAGTAAATACGGATATATCCATAGTACCTGCGCCCATATCAACGACACAGACACCTAATTCTTTTTCATCTTCAGTGACAACGGCATAACTTGATGCAAGGGCTGAAAAAATCAATTGATCCACAACTAAATCACAACGTTCAACACATTTTACTAAGTTTTTAGCCATGTCATTAGCACAAGTAATGATATGTACTTTTGCTTCCATACGAACACCTGACATACCAATAGGGCTTTTAATGCCGTCTTGACAATCGATGGTGTACTCTTGAGGCAGTACGTGCAACATACGACGTTCAGCTGAAAGAGGCACTGATCGCGCCGTATGAATGACGTTATCAACATCTTCTTGAATCACTTCTTTATCATTGATTGGCACCATGCCATTTTCATTTTGACAACTAATATGTTTACCCGAAATGCCTAAATAGATAGATCTGATTTGACAATCAGCCATTAATTCAGCTTCATTAATAGCGCGTTGAATTGATTGAATAACTAAATTTAAATCGTTAACTCCACCTTTATCCATACCCCGAGCAGGTTGATTACCAACACCAATAATACTTAATTGGTTGTCTGGTGTTATTTCACCTACGGCGACAGATATTTTGGAAGTACCAATATCAAGGCCGACTACTAATTTTCTTTCTATTGCTTTAGACATTTAACTTAAACTCTTAACTGATTGTGCTGATTTCAGGTGATTACTTTTGTTATTTTTTATCAATCTATTTTGGCTAACTTCATCGACTATTTTCCAACCAACAGCCAATCCCGTATCATACCGCAAATCGATGTAATCAACTGCCTGATTTTGCTTTTTTTCTGCAATTATTTTTGCTTTAAGTTCTGCTTTTATTCTGGGGTAAACATCCATAAAGCGTTGAATTCGTTCAACTCGCTCCTCTCGACCTAAATTTAAAGTCACACCATCATCCAAGGTTAACAACCAAGAAAAACGTTCACTCAGTACTAACTCATCTATAGCCAAGGCACTAAAAGCCAGTAACGAATTGAAATCCCTATAATTTTCCAATGCCACCGACTCACTCCCTTCGGGGCCAAAAAAGCGGGGCAAGTAATGATTAATGCGCTCAATATCCGCTTGAAAGACCTCCCCTCGTTGATTAATCAAGAAATTATCATTCCATAATGCGACTGGCATTTGATCAACAACATAAATTTTTAATTCATTTGGCCACTTCTTCCTAACGGCTACCGAATAGACCCAAGGCAGCGTATGTACTTGATTTTGTATTTCATTGACGTCAACTTGAAAGAAATTACCCATATCTATCTGCTCAATGACGTTAATAATATCGTTGCGCTGGCTGTAAGGCATTTCTCCTGAAATAACAATTGACGTCACAGGTGCACTTTCTTGGCCAATAAAATGCTGAGTGAGCCACCAACTGATGCTAATTAAGCTAAATAACACGGTCACAAAAAACAATAAACCTAAACCAAACGACCAAGTAGGTGATTGGCTTGGCTCATTAGCACCTTGCACTGCACGTCGAGTTGCCTTTTGAGTTGTGCTATGGTGTTTTTTAGCCATCATCGCTATTTACTCTTTCACGCTAAGTAATAAAATTTGAGTCACTAACTCACTAAAACTCAAACCCAATGCGTTAGCGGCTTTTGGGACTAAGGATTTTTCCGTCATGCCCGGTACTGTATTCACTTCTAATATTTGCCATTCGCCGGCACTGTTTCGCATCAGGTCAACACGTCCCCAACCTTTAGCTCCAGTCGCATAGAAGGCTTTAAGAGACAACGCTTTTATTTCATTTTCATCCTCTTCACTTAACCCACACGGACAATGGTATTGCGTACTCGTTGATTGATATTTTGCTTCATAGTCATAAAATTCACGGGGTGTTTCCATGTGAATAGCCGGTAGTGCTTCATCACCTAAAATGGCCACGGTATATTCTGGTCCATCAATCCAGGTCTCTAGTAATACTTGTCTATCGAAACCGAAAGCCTCAATTAAGGCATTACGTAATTGTTCAACGTTTTGCGCCTGTGCCATACCAATACTTGAACCTTCATTGGCAGGTTTTACCATGACCCTACCCCCTAAATCAGCCAGAATACTTGCTAAGGGCAATTGCTCAAAATCAGCTTTATTTACCACGGAAAAAGGGGCTGTTGGTAGATCACACGCTTTAAAAATTTGTTTACTGCGTACTTTATCCATCGAAAGCGATGACCCGAGTACATTAGACCCTGTATAGGGAATATTTAAATACTCAAGCGCACCTTGCAAACAGCCATCTTCACCGCCTCTACCGTGTAAAGCAATAAATGCTCGGTCAATTTTTTTATTCAACAGATCCGTTAAAGGCACAAATTTAGTGTCTATTAAGACCGGATTAAAGCCAGCTTCTGCGAGTCCCTTTGCTATTGCTTGACCTGAATTAAGTGAAATCTCACGTTCTGCTGAGTCACCACCAAAAAGCACGGCAATATGCTCTTGCTTAAGCTGCTCTAATAAATGGGCTTCATTGCCAGACATCATTTTTCACCCTTAGCAGTAGCTTGATCATTGACTTTTACATGTAATAAATCATGTTCAGCTAAATCTCGGGCAACCGAGCCAATACTACCCGCACCTTGCGTAATAACCATGTCATTATCTTGTAGCTGATTCGCCAGCAATTGGGCTAACTGATCAACATTACTTACATAAACGGGTTCTATCTGGCCTCGTTGACGAATTGAACGCGCTAAACTTTTGCTGTCTGCCGATGGAATTGGCGTTTCACCCGCACTATAAACATCAAGTAAGAACAAGCAATCAACCTCTGACAAAACTTCGACAAAATCCTCATATAAATCACGGGTTCGAGAATAGCGGTGTGGTTGAAACACCATAACTAGCCGTTTATCTGGCCAGCCAGCACGCATGGCTAAAATGGTAGCTTTCACTTCAGTAGGGTGGTGACCATAATCATCAATAAGTACCATATTACCGGCATCAGTAGAAAAGTGATCTAACTGCTCAAACCGTCGCCCAATACCTTCAAAGCTGCTTAATGCTTTACATATAGCCTCGTCACTTACACCTTCATCTTTGGCTACCGCTACACCAGCCAATGCATTTAACACGTTATGTTGGCCGGGTAAATTCACCTTCATTGCCAAAGGTTCCTTGCCCGCTACCTCTACAGTAAAATAACTAACACTGCCCTGTTGATGAAAGTTTACCGCTCTTACATCGGCATCTTCAGAAAAGCCATAAGTGATCACTTGGCGGCTAATACGGGGTAATAATTCACGAACTACAGGGTTATCAATACAAACAACCGCTAAGCCATAAAAAGGTAAGTTGTGTAAAAATTCGATGTAGGTATCTTTAAGTTTTTCAAAGTCACCTTGATAAGTTTCCATATGATCTTCATCAATATTGGTAATGACCGAAACCATAGGCTGTAAATGTAAAAATGAGGCATCACTTTCATCAGCTTCCGCGACCAAATAACGACTGCTGCCTAATCTTGCATTGGCACCCGCGCTATTTAACAAACCGCCAATAACAAAAGTAGGATCTAATTTACCTTCAGCAAAAATACTCGCAATTAAGCTGGTTGTCGTCGTTTTCCCGTGTGTTCCTGCAATCGCAATACCGTGTCGAAAGCGCATTAACTCAGCCAACATTTCTGCACGACGTACCACAGGGATACGACATTTTTTAGCGGCAACAAGCTCGGGGTTATCACTACTGATTGCGGTAGAAACCACAATAACACTGGCTTGTGCAATATTTTCAGCTTTGTGTCCAATAACAATCGTGGCACCTAATGCCGTTAAGCGTTTAACCACCTGATTTTCACCAATATCGGAGCCTGATATTTGATAACCTTCATTAAGCAATACTTCAGCAATTCCCCCCATACCCGCACCACCTATACCAACAAAGTGAATACGCTTTACTCGACGCATTTCAGGTACCTGAGCGTGATATGGGGTTTTATTGTTATCTGAGTCCGTTTGCTTAATCATATTTTCTCTTCGTTACTTCTAAATGATGAGTCATTCGCTTTCGCCAACTGTTGACACAATTTTGCTACTTTCTTACTGGCATCAATGTTTGCGGCAGCAAAAGCGGATTTCGCCATGTTGGCTAATGTCTCTGGCTCGGCAAATAATTCGGTGATTAATGCCGTAATGCTTTCTTTATTCAATTGCGCCTGCGGTAACAACTTTGCGGCACCGCGATTAACAAGGTATAAGGCATTTTGGGTTTGATGATCATCTACCGCATGCGGCAAAGGAATAAATATAGCGGGTGTGGCGGCCATCGCTAATTCTGAAACGGTTAAGGCACCCGCACGACAAATCACAATATCAGCCCACTCATACGCGGCTCCCATATCGGTTATAAATTCGTTTACCTTCACTCTGCCTGTGACAACATGCTCTTTATAAGCATCAATAACTTGTGCTTGATTGCCCGACCCCGTTTGGTGCCATATGCAATAACTATCATCCATGGCAAGCTGTTCTTTAAAACTAGGCGGTATTACTGTGTTGAGCACTTGCGCGCCTAAACTGCCACCAAAAACCAATATATTTTTACTGACTGTTTTACCTTGCTGATCACCTTGCTCTGCACTTTCAGCACTTACCGTTTTTTTACCTATAATTGCTCGCAATGGATTACCCACAACTTCAGCGTTAACGCCCCCCGAAAAAGCATTCGGGAAAGCGCAACAGACTTTATCCGCAATACGTGCTAAAACGCGATTACTTAATCCAGCAATAGCATTTTGCTCATGCACAATAAGTGGTATTCGACTCAGCCATGCTGCTATGCCGCCAGGAGCACTAGCATAGCCGCCCATGCCTAAAACAACATCGGGTTTCACCCTCTTGATCACACACCTAGCTTGACTCAGTGATTGTAATAATTTAAATGGTATGGCAAACATGGACAGTAGACTCTTACCACGTAAGCCACTGATATTAATAAATGAAATATCAAAACCATTTTCAGGTACGATCGTCGCTTCCATGCGTTCTGCCGTGCCTAACCAATGTATGTGCCACCCTTGTGCTTTTAGTTCATCGGCAACAGCAATACCGGGGAATATATGTCCACCGGTGCCACCCGCCATCACTAACAGTGTTTTTATTGGCAATTCAGCTTTGCCTTGGCGCAACTTAACATTCATTATGTATAATCACTTTTATTGCTGCGCCTCACGACTCTCTTGCTACTTCTGTTTGAGCTCGTGGCTTGGATACTTTGCAACCGAATTTCATGGTCAATACGTATTAATATAACCAGCGTTAAGGTCATCACTATCATTGAGCTGCCACCATAACTAATCAATGGCATTGTTAATCCCTTTGTCGGCACTAAACCTGCACTAGCACCAATATTTACCGCCGTTTGAAAGCATATCCAGATACCGATAGCATATGCTAAAAAACCTTCAAAATATTTTTCTTTTGCTAAGGCGTAACGCCCTAGAATAAGTGCCTTGTAAACTAAGATCATACTCAGTAGCAGCACAACGCATACCCCCACAAAGCCAAATTCTTCTGCTAATACCGCCATAACAAAATCCGTGTGCGCTTCAGGTAAATATTCCAGTTTTTGTATGCTATTACCTAACCCCTGACCTAACACTTCGCCTCGGCCATAGGCCATTAATGATTGAGTTAATTGATAACCATTGCCAAAAGGATCTTGCCATGGGTCTAAAAAACTTGTCACTCGATTCCAGCGATAAGGTTCAAAATAAGCGAGGGCTCCTAATGATGCTGCCCCGACTGAAGACATAGCAATAAATTGCCACAGCTTGGCACCCGCTAAAAACAACAAGCCAAAAGTGGTGACAAACATCACTACAACAGTGCCTAAATCAGGCTGTAGTAATAACAACCCCGCCATAACACCAAAGACAATAAGAGGCTTGACAAAGCCCTTCATGTTTTCCATAACTTGCTCTCGGCGGCGCACTAAATAGGCAGATAAATAACAAAAGAACAACAGTTTGGCGGGCTCTGCCGCTTGTATGGTTATTGGGCCTAAGACAATCCATCGAGTTGAGCCATTGACTGAACGGCCTATAAGTAAAACGGTTACCAACAACACCAGTGCAAAACCTAATAAGTAAGTGCTATTTTTATGCCACCAAGACATAGGGATTTGCAGGGTAACACCTGCAATAGCAAGGCTTAAACCAATATAAATGCCATGACGAATAACAAAATAAAAAGGATTATTGAATAAACGTTCAGCTATTGGCATAGAAGAAGAGGCGACCATAACCAAGCCAATCATATACATGATGAGTCCTAGAACAACAAAGCTTCGATCAAAAGTTCTGGCACCGTATTGATTCGAACGAGCCATTAAGCGGTTAATCCAGCCAGGTAATTGCGGCACGGGCACTTGAGATAGAGTTTTCACTATCGCCTGAGTGGTTTCTAATGACTTAGATTTGGCATAGGTCAAGGTCTTTTCGAAGCTCATCGTTTTTTCTAACGACATAAAACCTCCTTCGCTTGTACCGCTTTAATAAATTGCTCACCGCGAACCTTGTAATTTTGGAACATATCAATACTCGCACAGGCAGGTGAAAGTAAAACTATATCACCCGCTTTTGCTATTGCTTTGGCTTGTGCTACCGCTTCAGTTAACGAAGATACTTGCACCGCTCCCTTAACTAAACGGGCAATCTCATCACCATCTTTACCTAGGGTTATTAACTGACTTACAGCGCTATTGATTATTAATTTCAACAAGGTGAAGTCAGCGCCTTTGCCCTCTCCACCAGCAATCAAGATTAATTTGTTTTTATCGGTAATTGTGGGAGCTAAACCTGAAATAGCCGCCAATGTTGCACCAACATTGGTCGCTTTAGAATCATTAATCCATTGAATACCATCGGCACTTTCTACCCGTTGACAACGGTGTGACAAACCAGTGAAGCCTGCCAGTTCCTTTACCATGGCCGATATTTGCCAACCTGCACTATAACCTAGTGCTAAAGCGGCCATATAGTTAAGCGCATTATGCATGCCCGCAAGTGGTAAGTCGTCGAGAGAAATCAGGGCTTGTTCACCAAACATTAACGTCTGTTTATTCTCACTGTTATTCATATCAACAATCGCTAAGCCAAAATGACCGGCATCAGGTTTACTTAAACCAAAGCTAATTATTTTTTGTTTTGGCTCTAAAGTTACCGTGGCTTGATCCTCTCTATTGACCACGGCGATTTTCGCTTGCGAATAAACACCTTGTTTGAGGGCTTGATAAACAGCACAGGTTTTGTGTCTATCTAAATGATCATCACTTACATTCAATACACTGGCAGCAACAGCGTTCATGCTCGTTAAGGTTTCTAATTGAAAACTTGATAATTCAACAATAACCATTTCCGGTTGATTAGCGGATTGAGTATTACTGTCACGGTCAAGTGGCAATAAATCAAGCATTGGCTTGCCAATATTACCTGCCAGCGCAGCGTTAATACCGATAGCCTTTGCCAAGTGAGCAAGCAATGAAACCACGGTAGACTTACCATTTGAACCAGTGACAGCTAACATACTCATGGGTTTAGTACGGCTATTATTGACTAAGCAAAATAATTCAATATCACCCATTACTTGGCAATGTGTTGACATAAGTTCGGTAATGCCTTCACTGACTAAATCAATACCTGGACTGGCAACAATAATATCAGCATGCGCAATCAAGTTTTGCTGCCATTGGCCAAAAATAAAGTTAGCTTTGGGGAAGTCTGTTTGGTATTGCGCTTGTTCACTCGCCGTGGCAAAAGGCATAACACGTGAATCATTAACAGTAAAAGATAAACCTTGTCCGTGCAAAAAACGCAAGCATGACAAACCCGTCACTCCTGCACCTAGCACGACAATTTTTTTATCTTTAAACGCTGTTAACCAAGTCATCTTTATTTTGTTTACCTTTTAATGTTCATACTTAACTTTGTTATGACACTTATCGCAACTTCAAGGTTGCTAAACCTATCAACACTAATATCAATGAAATAATCCAAAAACGAACAATTACCCGCGGCTCTGGCCACCCTTTTAATTCATAATGATGATGAATTGGTGCCATTCTGAAGATACGTTGACCACGCATTTTATATGAGCCTACTTGTAAAATAACTGACAGTGTTTCCATAACAAAAACACCGCCCATAATAAATAGTACTAACTCTTGGCGAACAAGTACGGCAATAACGCCCAGTGCTGCGCCTAAGGAAAGTGAACCAACATCCCCCATAAATACTTGTGCTGGATAGGTGTTAAACCACAAAAAACCTAGCCCGGCACCAACAATGGCGGTACAAACAACCACCAATTCACTCGTTAAGGCGATATGTGGAATATTTAAATACGCTGAAAAGTTAATATGACCCGTAACATAGGCGAATAAAGCAAAAGCGCCGGCTACCATAATGGTTGGGACAATAGCTAAACCATCAAGCCCATCGGTTAAGTTGACTGCATTTGAGGTACCGACAATAACGAAATAAGTCATCACCACATAAAAAATGCCCAACTGCGGTAAGACGTCTTTCATAAACGGCACTAGCAGCACGGTTTCATTAGGGCCTTGAGCTATATAATATAAAAAGCAAGCCGTACCTAAACCGATAACGGTTTGCCAAAAGTATTTCCAACGAGCAATTAAGCCATTAGGGTCTTTACGAATGACTTTACGGTAGTCATCAACAAAACCTATTGCGCCAAAACTCACCACAACAAATAACACGACCCAAACATAAATATTACTTAGGTCAGACCATAATAAAACACTGATAACAATAGAAGCGAGAATTAACAAGCCGCCCATCGTGGGCGTACCTGATTTAGATAAGTGACTTTTTGGGCCATCCTCTCTGACGGTTTGACCTATTTGCATTTTTTGTAAATAACGGATCAGTTTAGGGCCAAAATATAATGAGATAAACAACGCAGTTAGCGTGCTTATAATGGCGCGAAATGTTAAATAAGAAAAAACATTAAACACTGAATAAAATTGAGTTAAATACTCACCTAGCCACAATAACATTACGCCATACCTTCTTTGGTTTGATTTTCACTCTTTTTATGTTGTTTATTAAAATCATTTGCTGATCTTATAATGCCCACTTGACTCGTACTTTCCCCAGTATCACTTTGTTCAGTATTACCTTGTTCTAGCCATTTAATTATGGCTGTCACAACATGCTCCATATGCATGCTTCTAGAGCCTTTAACTAAAATGGCAATCTCTTGCTGCCCCATCAGTAATTGCTGACTTATTATCTTCATTAAATGATGTAGCAACTCTTCTCTTTGGTTAAAATGCTGACTTAAATAATTTTGATCATTATGCTTAGCAAACGAATCACTAGCACTCTGGCTCAACACGCCGAGAGATAACAAAGTATTTACTTGTAAGTCTTTAGCAAACTCACCCACTTCTTGGTGATAACTGCGCGCGGCACTACCTAGCTCGCCCATATCGCCTAAAACCAAAATTTTATTACCCGCATAGTTTGCTAAGAGCTGTACTGCCACTTTTGCAGATTCAAGATTGGCGTTATAACTATCATCAATTAATTTGATGTGACAACCGGTTTTATTATCTTTTAACTGGTGTAAATTTAATCTACCTTGCACAGGTTTCATTTGCGCTAAACCTAACTGAACATCTTCAAGGCTGGCACCAAACTCTATCGCAATGCACGCAGCCGCAAGGGCATTGTCAACATTATGCTGTCCCGGAATGGTTAAGCCTACCTGACAACATCCTTGCTCACTGTTGAGCGTAAACGTTGCACAGCCCTTGTTGTCTAACTGAATATTATCGCTATAACAATCGGCTTTATTAACACTCGAATTAACACTCGAAAAAGTACGTACCGTTTTATCGGTTAAACGCCATTGCCAAATATTGGCGTATGAGATATTTTGGCTATACAGAGCAATCCCTTTATCACCAAGACCTGAAAAAATTTCACCCTTCGCTCGCGCCACACCACATAAATCACCAAAGCCTTCTAAATGAGCGGCGGCTACATTATTGATAAGCGCGATATCTGGCTGAGTTAATGCACTGGTATAAGCTATTTCACCTAAGTGATTAGCGCCCATTTCAATAACAGCAAAATCATGGCTACTGTCTAATCGAAGTAAAGTTAAGGGCACGCCAATGTCATTATTAAAGTTGCCGTTAGTGGCGAGTACTTTACCTAAACGAGATAAAATAGCAGCAACCATTTCTTTAACGGTTGTTTTGCCACTACTGCCAGTAATGCCTACTGTTTTAGGGGCTAATTCTTTTTTAACAAAGGCCGCAATTTTACCTAAGGCAATACGTGTATCGGCAACAACCAATTGCGGCGTATCAACGACCGACGTCAGTTGATGATCAACTATAAGTAACTTACAACCTCGCTCAATAACTTGCTGTGCAAACTGGTGACCATCAAAATTAGGACCGTTGAGCGCGAGAAAAGCCGTTCTTTTTTCAGCGCTATTGCCCGCAGTAGCGTCAGTATTTTTATCAGGGCTCTCGATGGCGCGACTATCAATAATTAGATCGTTGATACTTAAGTTATCACTACTTCGCTTAGCCATACTTAACAACGTTTTATCTTCAGAGTCGCTTACGGGAATAATGAGTTGCCCCTCAGTAATGTCTGCTAATGTAGTCAGTGCTATAGTAATCATACGTTTGCCTTAGTTGCTAAGGTACCTAAAGCGGCTTTATTTTGATAAAACTTTGCTACAACTAAGCGTTCGTTATATGCTAATTTTTCAGTACCAATAAGCTCACCGTTGTTATCATGCTTAGCAACAATAACGTAGTCTTCATGACCTTTACCTGCCAACAAGACAATATCGTCAGCTTTGGCTTTATTTAGAGTCTTCAATACCGCTTGTTCTCGATCTAAAATCACACTAATTTTCTCGCTTGCGGTGCGGGTAAAACCTGCAACAATATCGTTAGCGATTAATTGTGCATTTTCACGGCGTGGGTTATCGTTAGTGACGATCACATGATCAGCATATTTTTCTGCCGCTTGCGCCATTAAGGGTCGCTTGCCCTTATCTCTATCTCCGCCGCAGCCAAAGACAACATAAAGCTCACCTTGACAATGTTGACGACAAGCTTGTAATGCTTTTTCTAAGGCATCGGGTGTATGAGCATAATCAACCACTGCCGTGACTAAACCTTTAGCATGGGTTGCTTCCATTCGACCCGCAATGGCACTTATCTTGGTGACTAACTCAGGGATATCATTTAAGGGCACATCTTGGATAAGCAAAATACTGATGGCAGCCAATAAATTATCAATATTAAAATCGCCCAATAATGGACTATTGATTTCAACGCGACCTAGGTGACTTACTAAGGTAAAAGAAACACCATGACTATGGTGGTTAATATGCTGGGCTGTGACAAAGTGCGGGTAGACACGTATATTAGCTGCACGGCCATATAACCAAACAGTCTGTTGCTCTGGCCAAGTTTCTAACCAACGTTGTCCTTGGGCATCATCAAAGTTAAGCACGGCAACTTGATTAGGCTCACCCGTGAAAATCTGCTTTTTAGCCTCACTATAACTTGCCATAGAGCCGTGGTAATCAAGGTGGTCTCGACTTAAATTAGTAAACAGGGCAATATCAAACAAATCAGCTTGTACCCGTTTTTGCGCCAAAGCATGAGACGAAACTTCCATCGCCACATAAGTAAACGGGGCAAGATTAAAGCGGTGCAATAATTGATGTAACTCACAAGCGCCTGGCGTGGTGTTTTCTATCGGCTGTAAATCATCTAAACTACCAGCGCCATTCGTGCCAATTACCGCACAAGGTTTATGATAAACATTAAGCATTTTAGCTAACAATTGGCTGGTGGTGGTTTTACCGTTAGTGCCTGTAATGCCAACGATAGTCATGTTATTTTGCGGCGCGTGATAATAGGCTTTGGTGAGGGTAAATAAATATTGCTTAAGTTGATAAAACTGCACAATGACTGCGCCATTATTATTTGCTTCGATGACTAGCTCGCCATGTTTTTCAACACCTTCACACTCAGCAAGTACTAACTTAGCACCTTGTTGGATTGCTTTTTCAATGAATTGGCGACCATCTAATTCATGTCCAATAATTGCGCAGAATATATCACCCGTAACCACTAATCGACTATCGTTATGCAGGTCGCCTGACAAACCACTAAAGTGAATAGTTTTAGGTAAGTGAATACCAAACGGACTTAAGCACTCAATAATATTTTTCGTAGCAGGCTTAAGCATTATGTGCTCCTAAGGCTACTTTTTCCACAGGAGGTAATAAGTCAATTTTCTTACGGGCTATTGCTGTTTTTTGAGCGTCGGGGGCTATATTTAAAATACTAAGCGCTGCTTTCATCACCCGTGAAAATACTGGTGCCGCGACCTCACCACCATGATAAAGATCACCACTCGGTTCATTAATAACCACTACAACGACGATTTCAGGGTTAGAGATTGGAGCCATACCAGCAAAGAGTCCAACATAGTCATTACCGTAACCGCCAGCAACGGCTTTAATTGAAGTTCCCGTTTTCCCACCAACACGGTAACCAGCAACTTGAGCTTTAGGTACATGTTCATTAACAACCACTTCTAACATATGGGTAATAGCTTTACTGTTTTCGACCGAAAAAATTCGCTCACTCTCTTCGGGATACGCAATTGCTGAGCCTACTTTAATAATAGACAATTCACGTTTTATCCCCCCATTCGCAAGCGCCATATAAAAACGTGTTAATTGCATGGGCGTAATCGCAAGACCGGCTCCCCATGAAAGTGTCGCTAATTCAAATTTAGACCAACGGCTTCTATCATGCATCATGCCAGAACTTTCACCCACTAAATTAGTCCCAGTATCGTCAGCAAAGCCAGCGTCAAAGAACTTGGTTAACAAAAAATCTTTCGGTACTGAAAGTGCTAACTTGGTCGTACCTATGTTGGATGAGGTAACGAGTATTTCTTCAATAGATAACTTACCACGGTTGAAAGGATCACTAACCCGTCGACCACCAAGACGCATCCACCCGGGGCTGGTGTTAATAATAGAATTAACATTAACGGAGCCAAACTCTAATGCGGTTAGCACTGTCAATGGTTTCATCGTTGAGCCTGGCTCATAAATATCAGTAATCGCACGATTCCTAAAACGATGAATAGCGGTATTACGTCGATTATTTGGATTGTAGGATGGGCTATTGGTGATTGCCAGAATTTCACCTGTATGGACATTTGCGACCACGACCGAGCCAGATGTTGCCTTAAATGCCTGTACCGCTCCTTTCAATTCTTTATAAGCGATAGCCTGAATGCGTTGATCGATACTTAAAGTAATATCTTGTGCTTGCTCTGCTTCTTTAACTGAAATAATTTCAATTTTTCGACCTTTAGCATCTTTTCTAAAGCGTTTAGCACCACCCGTACCTGTAAGTAAGTCATCGTACATTCGCTCGACACCTTCAATACCATTATCGTCAACATCGGTGAAACCAAGCAGATGTGCACTAATTTCCCCTGTTGGGTAAAAGCGCTTCGATTCTTTGCGTAGGTGTATTCCTGGGATTTTTAATTCTTTAATGTAATTTGCTATCGCTGGCGATATTTTACGTTCAAGATAAATAAACCGCATACGAGGATTTTCAGCGACGCGGGCAACCAATTTATTGATGTCTTGATCAAGTACGTCTGCTAAGGCTTGCCAATGTTTTATCATCGCTAGGGCATTATTATCCATAATAATCTTAGGATCTGCCCACACCGTTTGCACTGGCACACTAATGGCCAACGGCTCACCGTTTCGGTCCACAATAGAGCCGCGCTGTACCGTGTTAGCCGCAACACGTAAAGAGCGTAAATCACCTTGCTTTTTCAGCATTTCAGGCTCAATAACTTGAATATAGGCTGTTCGCGCCATCAAAGAGAAATAAATCAGAGCAATAATAGCCAGCACTAAATAATAACGCCAAGGCGCGGTATTTAGTGGGTTATTTTTAGGGGCTGTTTTTTTATTCACAACACTCTCTTTTCTCTAATGATTTCTATTGTGTAACTGCTGCGGTATTAGTCATTCTTATCATTTTATTTCAAGCCTTTTATTCCAAAATAACAATGACCTCTGAGTTACCATTCGGACGTTTCATGTTCAGAAATTTTTTGGCCTTACTTTCGATGGTATTATGCTCAGCTAAACTATTTTGCTCTAATAATAAATTACGCCATTCAATATTTAACTCATCTCTTTTTGACAGTAATACTTCAAGCTCACTGGTTGTTTGTCGATTAACATGACTGTAATAAATAACGGAAAATGCCGACAACACCACAAAAAACAACACGATATAAGTTACCGTATAACGAACAAGATCTTGCCAAATATCAAAAACTAAAGCACGAGCAGCCATAATTAATCAGCGTTTCTTTCTAAACGCTCTGCAATGCGCAATATTGAACTGCGAGAACGTACATTTTCCTCAACTTCCGTTTTACTTGGCTTTAATTTTCGACCAATTAACGCGAGCTTTTTACTTTTATTCAACTCAACTTCACTGATAGGTAGACCGCGTGGCACTCTCTTCCCTTGTGAATGTTTTTTCATAAACTGTTTAACCATACGATCTTCAAGGGAGTGAAAACTTATAACAACAAGACGCCCACCTGTGGCTAAGACATCCAGTGAAGCGGCAAGTGCTTTTTCAATTTGGTCTAACTCACTATTGATATATATTCGAATGGCTTGAAAGCTTCGTGTTGCAGGATGTTTCTTAATCTCTCTTTGCGGTGCAGTCGTTTTAATGAGCTTGGCTAATTGGCTTGTTCGGGTTAGCGGCGTTTCTTCACGCGTATCAACAATGGCATTAGCAATTCGCCACGCATGCTTCTCTTCCCCAAAAGTCCTTAACACCCAAGTGATATCTTCAACATCAGCAACCGCGAGCCATTGTGCTGCAGTTTGACCTTTACTGGTATCCATTCGCATATCCAATGGACCATCTTTCATAAAACTAAAGCCACGTTCAGCTTCGTCTAGCTGAGGAGATGAAACACCGAGGTCAAGCAATATGCCATCAACCTTCCCCATTAGATCATGCTTTTTTGCAATATCCGCGAGTGCGGCAAAACCTTGATGTTCAATTAAAAAGCGCGCATCATCTTTGAATTTTTCAGCCGCTATAATTGCCGTAGGATCTCGATCAATGGCAATTAATCGCCCGTGCTCAGACAGCTTAGAAAGAATTAATGTGGAGTGTCCGCCTCGACCAAAGGTACAATCGATATAGCAGCCCTCACCAGCAATAGCTAGGCCATCGATAGCTTCATTGAGCAACACTGAGATATGAGTGGTATCTAGTTGCATGTTATTTTTCTTATAATCCTTGTTAGCGCATTTATTTAAAAGGTGACCTTGAAAAACTAAAGCGATAAATCGAGTAAGCGTTCCGTCAATTCAATTTCACCCGATTGTATTTTACTTATACCTTGTTGCATTTGTGCTTGCCATGCTGTGTCGTGCCAAATTTCAAATTTATTTAATTGTCCGACTAACATGACATTTTTTTCAAGATTTGCGTGTTCTCTTAACGGACCGTTGATCAATAACCGACCATTTTTATCCATCTCGCAATCACTCGCATTCCCCAAAATAATTTGTTTGAACAAACGCTCTTGAGGATTTGTACTCGATAGCCTAGATAGTGATAATTCTATTTCTTCCCATTCAGACAAGGGATAAAGTAATAAACAAGCTTGTTGGATATCAACCGTACAAACCATTTTTCCTTGGCAATCAGCAAATAGCTCTTCACGATACTTGGTCGGTATCGTGATCCTATTTTTACTGTCAAGCGTAATTGCGCTAGTGCCTCTAAACATATTTGTTATAATTTCACTGTTTTGAACGATAAATAAACAAGTTATTGAGAAAGTGACCTCAAGATCCACATTTCCCCACTTTTTACCACAATGATACAGTTTAGTGAGAAAAGCAATAGACTGTCAAGTAAGTAAAAATAAAAATAGCTCACTAAGTACTGGTTATAAAACCAGTAAAGGTAAGGGCTATAGGGAAATAAACGATATTGTGGGCTTTTGTGGGAGCGGCTCCCAAAAAATCACTTTGAAAGAATGCTAAATAGCATGAAATTGACAGTTAT
>JBAHZW010000100.1:0-51149 GCA_037132835.1 Colwellia sp.
CTCCCAAAGGGCGAGTTTAAAAGGCTTATATGCTACGTTATTGATTTTGACAAGGGAATAACCATTCTCTTCAATCAATGCCTTGCCTCTAAGCCTTTTAAATCTCGCTGAGTGGGAAGAAACTTAGTGAAATTGGTATTATTTTCACACAAATAAGTAAAGTTTTTTAGGTTAGCTGGTTCGTTGCTATCATTAAAACTGCAATCACTTTAGGAAAGGGCGTTATGCTAAGCCGTAGATGAAAGTGATCTTTTAGCGAGAACTTAGAAGCAGGCTTTGATTGAAGACCATGACTGTTCAACCGAATAAGCTCAGGGTAATATGCTCTTGCATGAGCTAATACCATTATGTCATATCTGCATTTGGTAAGACGCTACCTCCCTGTAGCACCTTTGTCTAAATCAATAAATGTTCTTATTGTGCTTTTTTCTCACCTACGGGCAAGATAACTCGACCGTATTCACCATTAATCACTAATGCCATAGCAAAATAAATGGCTGAGCCACCACAGAAAATACCAATAACACCGGCAATGGTGCCAATGACTTCAATATCAGTAAAATCATGAGCGGCGAGTAAAAAGAATAAAAGCGTTAGTGAGCCAAAAACAACCTGCTTGGCTTTGGGATAACATAAAGAGGCAATAAACATGAAGGCGGTAAATATTCCCCAAAGTAATAAATAGTAGCCCATAAACCCGGCAGGACTAGCAGGTAATCCCATATAGGGCATTATAATAAGACCCGCGAATGAAAGCCAAAATAAACCATACGACGTAAAGGCTGTTGTACCGAATGTATCACCCCGTTTAAAGCACATTGTGCCAACGATAACCTGACCAAGTCCCCCGTAAAAAATTCCCATCGCTAAAATCATTGAGTCGATAGGGAAGAGCCCCAAATTATGAATGTTCAATAAAATAGTAGTCATACCGAAGCCCATCAGACCTAAAGGCGATGGATTCGCAAAAGTTGTTGACATAAAAAATCCCATGTTAAATGTAAATGAATATAAAAGTGTTAAATGTAAGTGAATAAAAAAAGAAGGTAGTCAAAGGCCGTGACTGTTGTCAGTAGCGTGTTATGTCCATCAGTTACTGGCTATTCAAGGAAAGTGGCGAGTATTATCTTTTCTTGAATTTAAGTCTTAATAACATCCTGTTTCTCAGTATAAACAGAGCGAAGTGCTTTAATCATCTCTATTCTAGCTATCAGCCTAGCTAAAATACATTGGTTAGCATCGGTAATATTTGTCGTTTAGAAATGTCCATTTGTGCTCGTCTTCAAGATAAATAGAGGTCATTAGATTTTAAGTTGCTATAGCAGTTTGATATTGGGTAAAGCTGTATTTTATCAATAAATAAAAAATCGACACGGTTATTAAACTGAGTATTAAACCGAGACTTTTCAACATCAATAGTGACAACATTACAGCGCGTTAAGTCTAACACTTTTGGTCTTTAATGGGGAGCTAATATTGGTACTATATGTGATATCTTTCATCATATAAGGCTCCGATATAAAATCCATTAATACCACTTCTTTTATGCAGAATGGTCTTAATGATAGATTAATTACATAGGGTAAGTACAATTGATATTCTTTAGGTGTTCAATCAAAAAAAATGATACATTGATAATGTGTATAACTGTTTTTCTGTGTTAAATAGCCTTGCAGGGTATATATAATAAAGGAAAATATAATTTAAAGTAACCTCTAGTGTTATAAGATTTTATCTTGGTGTTATTACTTTTTAGGGATACTTTCTGCTATCTTATCTAATTCAGTCGCTTTTGTTGGGGGGTTATCATGGTGATAGCTTGCACTGTCTGTTAAATGAATAATATTGAACAAACCTATCAAAAAAAATGATGTACAATAAGCCAAAAAGGATGTTAATGGCTGATTAAAGTGACCATCATCTAAAAAGACTAGCTGAACTAGGCGATAAAAATGAAATGAAGCAATATAATTTCATTATTCTAACGATTAAAAGGTGGTGATTTTGCGGTATTCTCTTAAACAACTTGCAGTATTCGAGGCTGTAGCCCTCACGGGTAGCGTAAGTTTAGCCGCTGAGAAGTTAGCCTTGACTCAATCAGCGACCAGTATGTCACTGGCTCAGTTAGAAAAAGTGTTAGGCAATCCTCTTTTTGAACGGCAAGGTAAAAGAATGGCCTTAACCCATAGAGGGATGTGGCTGCGCCCTAAGGCGAAACGTT
Source organism: Colwellia sp. (assembly GCA_037132835.1). Classification (GTDB taxonomy): domain Bacteria; phylum Pseudomonadota; class Gammaproteobacteria; order Enterobacterales; family Alteromonadaceae; genus Colwellia. The sequence continues at coordinate 2,222 of JBAHZW010000100.1, forward strand.
TATTACAAGATGCACAACAAATAGAGCTAGGTTTTTTAGAGCAGCATTTAATCAGTGGCGAAATAGGTATTTGCGCTAGTCAAACGCCAGCAGAGCACCTTATTCCCGAGTTAATCAGTATTATTGATAACAATTTTCCAGAAATAAGAATTCATCTTGACGTCAAAAGAACAAGTGACGTGATCAGTGGCTTATTAAAGTATCAGTTTGAACTTGGCGTTATTGAGGGCAGGTGTGATGATAGCCGTCTACTTCAACAGGTTTGGTGTCGTGATCACCTAACCGTAGTTGTTGCGGCTAATCATCCTTTTGCATTAAAGAAAACGGTGAGTTTAGCTCAGTTAGAGCAAGCTCAATGGGTACTTAGAGAAGCGGGCTCAGGTACTCGGAAGTTTTTTGATAGCTCAATACACAATTTTATGGATGAACTTAAGGTTTGGCGTGAGTATGAGCATATTCCTGTGTTAATAACCATGGTGGCAAAAGGGCCTTATGTGACTTGTTTACCTTACTTAGATGTTGCTGAACATATTAAAAACGGAGAGTTAGTCGCGCTTAAAGTGCCAGAGCTTAAAATGGAAAGAACACTTTCTTTTGTTTGGCGTGCAGATATGACCGATAACCCCTTAGTGGATTGCATAAAAAAAGAAGGTGCAAGAATGATGAAAGGTAAGGCAAGCCTTTATTAAATACCGTGGGTTAATGACTGTTGCTAAAGTAATTTAACGATGTTACTGGCATCGAGTGAGTGTCTAGGGCGCGGTGATGAAATGTAGGTTATTCCGCCGTATATCCTTGTATTCAATCAATACCTTGCTTCTATGCTGTTAAGTCTTTAAATTATCACTAAGAGAACACTTTCTGATATGACTTAATGGTATTACCTATGAAATTTCTTTGCTACTTGATACTTGCTCTTTGTACTACTTCAACAGCGGCCGTTGAAATAAACGGGCAAGAAAAACTGGTTATTGCTCACCGTGGTGCCAGTGGTTATTTACCTGAACACAGTATGGCGGCTAAGGCCATGGCATATGCGATGGCGGCAGACTACATTGAGCAAGATGTGGTGATGAGTAAAGACAATCAGCTATTGATTTTACACGATCACTATCTTGATCGGGTTACCAATGTCGCTAAAAAATTCCCCCTGCGTATGCGCGAAGACGGTCGATATTATGCCATTGACTTTACCCTCGCTGAAATACAATCACTGGCGATGACCGAAGGTTTCACTCTGGAAAACAACCAAGAAGTGGCTGGTTTCTCACAACGATTTCCGTTGTGGAAATCCACATTCAAAGTACATACCTTAGCCGATGAAATTGAGCTTATTCAGGGCTTAAATAAAAGTACGGGTAAAAATATAGGTATTTATACTGAAATCAAATCACCGGCTTTTCACTTAAAACAGGGCAAAGACATCAGTAGTGCGGTATTAACAACGTTAAAACGTTATGGTTATACAACAAAAAAAAGTAAGGTCTTTGTACAAAGCTTTGATGCCCTCGAGCTAAAACGGATAAAGAAATATTTATTACCCGCGCTGAATATGCAGGTAAAACTGGTGCAACTTATTGCCATGACCAGTTGGCAAGAAACGTTGATTTATAAACAGGGCAAGCGTGTTGTTTATGATTATGATTGGATGTTAACACCAGAGGCTATGCCTAAAATAGCGAGCTATGCTGATGGCATTGGTCCATGGAAGCCTATGCTTATTAATATTGAGCCGGGCACGAATAAAGCTCGCTCTAACGGAATCGTTGAAGCCGCGCATGACGCGGGTTTATTTGTCCATCCTTATACTTTCAGAAGCGACCGTGGTCGCATTCCTAAATTTGCACAAAACTTTGATGATCTACTGCGTATTTACTATTTTGAATTGGGTGTCGATGGTGTGTTTACCGACTTCCCTGATAAAGCCGTTAATTTTTTAAAAAAAAGCGCAACAATAGCCAACTAATAACTTAGCTTGATAATGAGTATAAATCACGGTCACTACGCTTCACTAAGGAATATTTTTAGTTAAACTGCTCTGGCTAAAGTGTGTTCCCAATAAAGATAACAGGCAGTAACCCGCGAAATAATAAAAGCCAGCGCCCACCGCAGAGATAGTTTCGCTACTTATAAGCAGGTTAACTTTAAAGCCAAATAGAGCAAATTGTTGCTGATCGGCAGTTTGTGCATGTGTGGTTGATAAAATAGCTAAAAATACTGCGACCACAAAAACATCGGCCATTGACCATTTCCCTATTTTGGCAACAAAATTAAGTAACTTAGTTTCCAATAGGCTATTTTTTTTGTAATACGATAAGGTCACCAATGCTGTTTTTACTATGGGGATACAGATAGAAAAGAGGAAGATTAACGCGGCTACTAATAATCGCTCACCCTGCCATAACTCTTCAACAGTGGCGATCAGAGATAACTGTTTATTGACTAAACTGGATGAAATACTTGAAGCGCTCACTTGTGCTGTCATTTCCATGGTGAGTGAGAACATGGGTAATAAAATACCCGGGATAAAGAGTAATATGGCAATAAGGTTGAGGGCAAAGCCAAGGTGTTTTTTTAGCATAGTTATTTATCTGTATAAAATAGTGGTCATTACGGGAGGAATTATTTAGCGGTTATTATAGCCATTTCATTAAATTATTGCTCACTTTACGGGTTATACCAATCCCATTAATTATGTGCTCATTTCTACTTGCTAAAATCACCCATTGCATTGTTATTTATTTAATAATTAGAACAACTAGTTATTAAAATAAATGCCTCGTACTTGGCAATTTTTTCTACGCATAAAATAGACCAACTAATTAGCGGAATTGGTATTATAATACGCTATAGCTCCGTTGCTCTCAATCCCAGTAGCGAGATTTTACTGGACAATGTCACTTATATCATTGAAAAGAAAAGACCGTTACCCATGCAGGAATAACGGCCTTTTATTGTTTATGTTAGCTTTTACTGTAACTATTTAGGTGGCGTACTTTCACTTAATTCTAGTTTAGAAAATGTCACGCTTGTATAGTCACCGTTTGCTTTGTCTGTTGCCCAATCACCCGTACCTGGACATGCAGTATACCAAAGTCCTTTAGTATCTTTGGTGCTACATTGATTATAAGCGCCCGCTTTAAAGTAATTTCCGTCACGGGTATAACCCCAAGGATTATCTAATGAATCAACTTTACCGTAGGGGTCAATATTATTTGATAAATCAATTTGGTATTTAACTTCAGGGTGACCTTCAGCGGTAAAGGTTAGATACATGATATTGCCATGAACGTTAATGATGTAACTAAACTCTTCTCCTAGACTAATACCTTCAGCCCCAGGATCTGCTGGATTTTCCCATGTATTTCCCCAAACAGGGTGAGCAATATCTATACGGTTTGGATCATTCTTAGGTAAGTTACGCTCATAGTTCCAAAAAACAGAGCCTTTGTCATGGTTTGGCCATTTTTTGTAATAAATTTTAATGGGCTCGTTACCCCAACCAAAATCACCTTTACCTTCAGTTACCTTCTGTAGTTTCTTATTTTTATCGGCATGGATTTGTCCAACAACGACAGAATAAGCAGGTTGTTTTTCAGGATGACCCGCTCTGAGTGAAACCGCATTTACTTTAAGCGTTGCGGACATTTTACCACCAACTGCGGCAAATCTTTTTGCTTCAGGATTTCTAGCGATAGCGAAGTTATTACCTGGATCATGAGTACCAATTCTTTTATCCATACCACGGAGCATTTGTCTTAATTCACTACGGGTATTTGAAGAGCCACTGGTTGTGGTTGCTTTGTTTGGTACTGCGAATACCAGTCCACCGTTTTCATCTAAGTAAAAGAAATCTGGGTGAGAATAGCTTTGTATTTCTTTTACATCAATTTCATCAATTTTACCGTCTTTGTTATCATCGAGTGGTACGGTAATTTTCCAATGACTTAAATCGAATTTATCAGCAGGTACTGGGCCTGAACTTCCTTTAGTATCAGGGGTGGTAGAGCCACAAGCCGTCAGCAGACATGCTAAGGTGATTGAAGTGATCAATGTTCTGTTTGTCAGTTTTTTATTCATATGAGACTCTCTTTTATTTAAATATGTTTAATAAGTGTAAGTACCTTGTTGAACGGTAATGATACCTATTTTATTTAGGGTAATTAAAGATTTATGTCACTAACGCTATATTTTATACGATATGTCTTGGTATTCGTTCGGATTGAAATCCGAATCTTAAAGTTTAATAATTAGGTACTGTTTAATCAAGCAATTGTACTCTAACTTGTTTAATTTGATATATAATATTGATGGTGATCATAGTTTAGTTTCAGTAGCTCTCATTCCTCACTGCTTTTGGCGTAAAGTTATTAGATAATTCAATATTCCCTTAGCGAAGCCATTTGAGCCTAAGGGGAAATCCTTGGAGGGGTGGTTCATTTATTATTAACAATTTTAGTGTACGGTTTATTGTTAGCCGATAATATTAAGTTCTGTATTCTGCATTTATTTTGACGTAATCATAGCTAAAGTCACAGGTCCAAATAGTTGCCTGCTCATTGCCACGATGAAGTTGCACGGTAATATCAATTTCAGCTTCATCCATTACGGCTTGACCTGCATCTTCAGTATAACTTGCCGCTCGGCCGCCTTTTTCCGCCACTAATATATCACCAAAATAGAGTTCTAATTGGTCAGTATCTAAATCTTGCAGTGATTGACACTCTCTTGAAGCATAACCAATGGCAGCAAGTATTCGCCCTAAGTTAGGATCAGACGCAAACATAGCTGTTTTAACCAACGGACTCTTAGCAATTGAAAAACCGATAGTTTTGGCTTCCTCAATGGTCAGTGCACCTTTAACGGTAATGGTTAAAAATTTGGTTGCACCTTCACCATCACGCACTATTGCTTGAGCCAAGTATTGTGCCGTTTCAAGTAAGGCATTAAATATTGCGGTAAAGCCATCATCATTACGATTGGTAATAGCGGGAGCATTACTTTTGCCCGTAGCGATAATAATAAAAGAGTCATTCGTTGAAGTATCACCGTCAACAGAAATACAGTTAAAGGATAAGTCGGCAATTTCTTTTGTTATTTGTACTAATAATGATTGAGCTATATTTGCGTCGGTTGCCATATACCCTAGCATGGTTGCCATATTCGGGTGGATCATACCTGCGCCTTTCGATATACCGGTAATATTGATGCACTCTTTACCTATGTTTACCTTGGTAGCGTAGGCTTTAGGAGCGATGTCTGTGGTCATAATAGCAGAAGCCGCATCAGCCCAATTATTTGGCTTTAAATTTTCTACTGCCTGCGGTAAACCTGTTAAGAGCTTATCCATGGGTAAGTGCTCTAAAATCACCCCTGTTGAAAAAGGTAAAATTGACTCAACGGGTATCGTCATGATCTCAGCTAAACGTTGGCAAGTCGTTAGGGCATCTTTCATCCCTTGTTCGCCTGTTCCCGCGTTAGCATTACCCGTATTTATCACCAAGGCTTTAATACCAGTAATCGTATTATTTTCCACCGCGGCTAAATGCTTTTTACATAAGGTTACGGGTGCAGCACAAAAACGATTCTGGGTAAATACACCCGATACCGAACTGCCATCACAAACTTCAATAACGAGTAAATCTTTACGGTTTTCATGTTTTATATTTGATTCTGCCCAACCAAGGCGAATGCCTTTAATTGGCGTAAGTGAGGCAGGAATTATTTTCGGTAAATTGACAGGCATAATAAAGTGATTAATTATATAAAAGTAGATAAATATTACGCTTTTATGATTTTTTATGCAAAATATATTGTGGGTAAATAGCATAATAGATTAGCGCTAACTATTGAGAGCAACGTAGTCATGCTGTATCGGTTTTATTGGGTTTCCGTACCTTAATATCCTTCACCAACACCGAAATATAACCGCTCCCTAAAATTGCATTTATAGAATTTATTACCTTCATTTAGCCTTGTTTTTATTGAAAAAAAATAATTTTAGGTTTATATTCCAACCAAGATAAAAGATGCCACATCATTATCCATAATTAAGGCCGAAATTAAAGCCGTAATGAAAGAAACTGCACAGGATGCGCAATATGAAAAGCTATACCAGACAAGGATGTTTTTATTCTTTAATTCTTTTTTTAAGTACACTTGTTTTTGCCACTCGCGCGGCTGATATAACTGCCTTTAACAAGGCTTATTCCCAACATCAGCAACTCATCTCAGAAAAAAAATATCAAAAAGCATTACCATTAGCTCAACAAAGTTATGAGTTAGCAAAAGCGATATTTGATCCTTTAAATAGCAATAGATTAATTGTCACTGATAATTATGCACTTAATTTACAAATGACCCATAACGTCACGATGGCAAGAGCGGTGTTTATTGAGTTACTGGCTTTATATCAGCAAAAATACGGTAAACATGCCATAGAGCTATTGCCATTATTAACCGATATCACCACCTTAAATACTCAACTGAAAGATGATATTGATGAAGATGAAACGAAAGAGTATGCCATACGCAGGTATAAACTTTATTTACGTCATTACAGTGATGATTTTATTAAACAGTTTGCCGATCCTCAATTGCCAACAACAAGACACGCTAAAAATACAGCGGGAAAATTAGCAAGTCACTTTGATAAAGATTTTGCCATTTATGAATCAGACCACTGGAGTATTATCTACCCGCCTAAAGAGCTTAAATTTGTTAAAAACAAAATGGCTAAGCTTATGGAGAAAACCTACCACAATAATATTAGTTTTTTAGTGTCTATGGGCTTAAGAAATAAGCCATTAAAAGAAAAAATGACAGCGGTTTATTTTGAAAATCGTGAGGATTATATTTCGTATATAAAAGCGATAACCGGAGATAGTTATGGCTCAAAAAACTCGGGTGGAATTTTTTATCATAAAGCAAGATCAATATTTTTATTTGGCTATGGAAAAGGAAAAAACAGTAAAGTAAAACGTCCTAAAGTACATACTGTTGTTCATGAAGTGAGCCATCAAGTGTTGTACGCGACAGGCTTTCAATCTATACATTATGTGCAACCAAGGTGGTTAACAGAAGGTCTCGCGGCTAGTTTTGAATATAATACCGGCAAGCTCTCTTTTGGTCCTCATACCAATAACTACGCTTTTAGGCGCGTATTTCCTATTAAAAAACGCGTTGAAGATAGTTCCTTAATATCACTTAAAGATTTAGTTACTTTTGATGGTGATGATGAGGCATTTAACTCTGCTCAGAACCAAAGTGATATTTATGCTTTGGGTACTATGTTAGTGAGGTTTTTGTATACTTATTATCCGGATGAATTTAAGACGTATTTAAAGATATTATCAAAATCTAGAACAACGCTTTATGAGCGAGCTAAGTTTGGTAGAAATGTAAGATTAAAGCAGTTTAAAAAAGCCTTTGGTCAACCAGAGTTGATGCAAGATCAGTTTTCTGCTTTTATTGCAAAAGTTATCAAAGAAACTGATGTTGCTTACGCAGAATACAAGGCGAAGAAAAGAGTAAAGAGGAAAAGTCAAAAAAATGAAACGAGCGCTTAATCAATATACTTATTACGCCCATTTCATTAAATTATTGTTCTCTTTTGCGGGTTAAAATACACCATGGCTTCGCTGCTCTCAATCCCAATAGTGAGTTATTCGCCCTATTAAGTTCATAAAACGGTTAACTCCTTGTTTAAGCTTTATTTATGACTAATTTAAGGGTTGAAAAAACTGTTTTATTTGGATATCCATCCGCAATGAGTTGATGTTGTAGCTGAAAAGAACGAATAGCATGTCTACTTTTTGGTCCCCAAATGCCATCGGGTTCGCCTGTTTCAAAACCTAAAATATTAAGCTGGCTTTGTAGGTTTTTCATGTCGGCAACACTATAAGGTTTTATAGTAGTTTGATCTTTCTTTAAAAACTCAAAGCCTGTTGCACCAACTAATTTATTTGCCAGTATACCTACGGATAGCGCATAACTTTTTGAAAGGTTCCACCTCATGATCACATTAAAATTAGGGTAAAGTAAAAATGCGGGTCCCTGATATCCTGAAGGTAGATAAAGTTCAGCTTGTATATCATAAGTCGGTAGTGGTTGATTATTCGTTTTTGTAATACCTAACTGCTGAAAATAACTCAGTGGGTAGTATTGATCAAAAGCAACTTTATCAAATGCAAAATTATCTGGTAATACCACCTCTCTTCCCCAGCGTTCTTTAGTTTGCCAACCTATCTTATGTAAGTAATTTGCGGCAGTGGTTAATGCATCAACTTCACTGTTCCAAATATCCACCTTGCCATCGTTATCACCATCAACAGCGTACTTTAAAAAGGCAGAAGGCATAAATTGCATATGCCCCATTGCCCCTGCCCAAGAGCCCTTTAATTGCTCTACAGAAACTTTTTTTGTTTCAATTAAAGTGAACAAGTTTAATAACTCTTGCGTAAAAAACTCACTACGGCGTTGGTCACAGGCTAATGTTGTTAAGGAATTTAGTACAGACATTTTACCTTTATGTTTACCAAAAACGGTTTCTAATCCCCAAAAAGAGACGAGGTATTGTTGAGGAATGCCGTACTTCTCTTCTAAAAGAGCAAAGAGTTTTTTGTTCTGTTTTAACTTTTCTTTTCCTACGTGAATATGATAAGTCGTCACTCTTGCTTTAATATATTGTGCAAAAGTCTGTGTGAACTCGGGCTGCTTTTTATCTAAAGTGATCACTCTTTCAATAGGGGAAATATTGCCGATAACCGTTTTGGTAATATAGGAAGAAAAACCTGCTATTTCAGCACGCTTAACTAAATTAACCTTACATTGGGCAAAATTTTGGTCGGCAATTTCAGCTTTAGCAAAGAAAGGAAAAAAGAGGCAGATAATAATTAATTTTTGATAATGAAATAAACTCGATGTTTGCTTAGTCGTAGGTTTTTCCGTGCGCATGAATAAGTATTCCCCAGCGATAGTTGACATTAGGGGTTGTTGGTCATTTTTACGGCGTTATCACCTTTTTATGTGGAATAACCACATTACAAAGGCTCTGCCTTGTATAAATACCCAACAATTCGCTGCAAAAACAATCTCGAAAGATCAACAGGCCCTAAGATAAAATTGAAAAGTAGTGATAGTAACATCACTCAGTATCTTGTTGATAATAACCATTACATTATCATATTTTTTATGTAGACTTCCTGCGCACAACAAGTTCATAAAATAACTTGCCTATGCACTTGGCTCAGTATCGTCATCCCCGTGGTGTTTTAATCGGGGATCCAGTTTCTAAAACGGAATGGAACTTCGATTAGAGACTTCGAAGATGACGCTTACAAAGACCTCCTGAGTAAACTACATAGGCATGTAAAATAAAGGGTATTACAAAAAAATCCGACACCTGAGTCTGTATAAATTGAATTATCCGTAAAGATTCATTCATTTAAAACAGATTCAGGATGCCGGATTTAGCACTCATTTACAGTGTCACTGACCTAACAGTATCCGCACTGTACTAGCTTATATTTTAATTACTTCTTTAAATTAGTGAAGTAATCAAAAATTACGGGTACGTCATTTTGACCTAAACCTGCATCAACAGCAGCTTGTAAGCTCTTAGAAGTACCTTCAGCAATGAGAGATTCTGTACCTAGGTCTTTAACCATTTCTAGGAAGTAACCAAGATCTTTGTTTGCATTTGCAATTGAAAAACCTAGTTTTTCATCGCCATCTACAGCGTAGAATTTACAGAACTGCATGAATGGTGAGTTAGATGGACCAGCAGACATGATGTCAAACAATTGTTGACCATCAACACCCGCAAGTTTTGCAACAGCAAAGGCTTGAGACATAGTGGCAACAGTTGTCATACCCATGAAGTTGTTGACAAGTTTAGTTACATGACCGGCACCAAGTGCGCCAAGGTGAAATACGTTCTCACCTTGTTGGTCAAGAACCGGCTTAACTTTGTTGAAAGTGTCGATATCGCCAGCAGCCATAATGTTTAATAAGCCATCTTTAGCGTGAGCAGGAGTACGGCCTAGAGGAGCATCGATCATGCCAGCGCCTTTCTTGGCAAGGTCTGCACCAATTTTACGAGTAGAAGCAGGGATAGAAGTACCGAAGTCAATTAATGTTTTGCCTTCAGACATACCCGCTAATATACCGTCTTCAGCGTAAACGACTAATTCAACAACTTTTGAAGTCGTAAGGGCAAGCATTACGATGTCACTTTTTTCAGCAAGTTCTTTTCCTGAAGAAACTTCAGTAGCATTACCACGAGCAACAACTTTTGCAACAGCATCTTTATTAAGATCCATTACATTTACTTGAAAACCACGTGTTTGTAAGTTTTCAACCATGTTTCCGCCCATAAGGCCTAAGCCGATGAAACCGATTACTGGTTTTGTCATTTCTAACTCCTAATTTTAAAATTTGTGTAGGTAAATTTGTGTCTTTAAATCTGGGTGTATAATATACGCCTAAAGGGATTTAAGCAAACTTTGAATGACTAAAAGGGGGGTTAAATCAAAGAATTAATAAGGGTTTCGATTCAAATTAAAAAACAACTACGAAAATGGGTGTAATTGGTTATTTTTACCACTTTACTGAGTAAACCCCTGCCAAGTTATTTATGTTAACGTTGGTGACAAAGTCCCTTTTTTGGGGAAATATAAAGACGTGGACTCTTATTGGTATTCTCTATTTTCATATGTGGTGATATACGCAGAATTCACTTTAAAAAAAGTGAAAGAGGGGAGTATATTTGAACATGCATTTTTATCAGCTATTGAACAATGAATCACAGAAAAGTTAGTTATGTTTAAATGAAAAAAGGTTAGCAAGAATGTTTTGATTAGATTAAAATACTCTCAATGTTATCCCTAATATTAAGAGATGTTTTCTTAATGTTTTTTGGCTATGCGGACTATTAGCAAGCTAGCTAACCGTTATTTTAGGCTCTTAAATAATTTTAACGATAACATCCAACCCTCAAGGATAAATAAGTAAACTTAATTGTATTTTTAAGTTAAAACTCAACAAAAGGTAAATATATTGATATGGATTATTTTGAACAGTTAGGTGTAAGTCGAAGTGCCACGACTATCGAGATAAAAAAAGCCTATCGAAGATTGGCTAATATATATCATCCAGATAAAAATAGTGATAATGCCGTTGAAGAAAAGTTTCAATTAATTAAAACCGCTTATGATGTTATTTCGGATCCTAAAAAACGCTCTGTTTATTTGAAAAGTAACTATAAAGTGATAACCGATCCTAGAGAAGTTGCGGACTCTTTTTGGCACAATGCGTTGAGTTAGGCGTAGTACCATAGGTTCACTGTGAACATACATCCGCTAAGATTTGAAATGATGAAATTAATCATCCATGAAATGAGGGGATAACCTTTGCAAACTGACATAAATATACCCGATTATTTAACTGAGTCTTTTTCAATGTATTTAGAAAATATGACATCGTTATCTGATCCTGAAAATCCTGAATTACTGTCCGCTTATTTAACTAACTTATTTGTTCAGTTAAAAGCCATGCCCTTATTATTTAATGGAATGGTTGATCAATTAGCGATGGCTATTACTACAAAAATTAGAATTGATAGTAAAAACTTAGCCTTGCTCGATTTAAGCAATGAACCGTCTTGGACTGATGTAAAACCCTTTGTAGGCGTACATGCTGAAGCCAGAGTCTGTATTACTGAATTGATGAGCCAAGCAGAGCAAGATTTAAAAATAGCAGTTTTACTTATTCACTTTTATAATCGCTATGATGCCACGCCTTTAAAAGCCGAAAAGGATGATTTAGATCACCTTGATGCGGATTATGCTTCGGATGACTTTGATGAAAACTATTAGCTCTAAAAAGCTCAAGTTTTTTAACGAAGGCGTTGCTTTTACAAATCACTTTACCTAATTAAATAAATTTTGTTGTTTAACGAAAAATATGAAACCCTTTAAGGAATAATTGTGAAAAAAAACGCATTGATTTTAGCTACCGACATTATTGAAATTGCCCAACACAGTGGTCGACGTGCGGGTACATCGTTAGAGGCCATTGCCGCAGAGCAAGGAGATGAAACCATGTTGGCCGTGTTAACTGAAATGGATATTTTAACCGTTGCTAAAATAGTCAGAGAACACGATGCCACCATTCCATCAATCGCTACCTGGTTAATGGATGCAGAATCAATTAAACAGTTATTAAATGTTGAGCCGTCTTATTGGCAAAATATGGAAGAAGATCAAGTGTTTTGTGCACAAACCGAAGCACAAAGCTTATTATCACAAATTTTTCTTTCCTCTGATGATGAAGACAAACAGTTAGAGGTATTAAAAGCGATTGTTGAGGATGACTTCGGCCTATTGTATTTATCGCTACCTTTTATCGGCCATGATTTTTCTGAAATAGAAGAAGATGAAGAACAAACTTCGGGTAGCATTGAGGAGTTATTAATGAAAATAAAATCCTTAAGCGAAGATGCCTATCGTGAAGTTATGACGGTAAGTTCCAATGGTACACTGGATAACATTGAAAGTATTTTAAAACAAAATGCCAATAAACAACGTGTTACCGCAGTTGAAATGGATACCGATGATATGTTTGCACCGCTGTAAACGTTAACATTGTTATTTTATAGCCCTATCAAGCGTTTTATATAATTAGGATTTAAATGAAAATTGCAGAGTTAAGAAACCACCCGTTTCTACTTTTGGTCTTAAAGGACGGAGCGAGAGAAGCTTACTTCCCTCCTGAATTAGTGCATACGATTAAACAACAATTAATTGATATGTCCTTGAGAATTGCTTCGGATAATTTATCTATCATCTATGCAGATCAAATTATCAAAGGCTGTGAAATTGTTCTTGGTCTTACCAATTTAGGTCTGTTAGATCTTTGTGATAATGATAGCGATAAAGCGAAGCAGATTATAAAAACTCAAGGTATTGTTTATTGCTTTCGAGCAGGCTGGGCTAAGTATGCACAATTAAAAAAAGTTTCCCCAAAATATTTTGCCGGTATTTCAATTACCACTTACGCCTTAGCGATTAATGACACCGCTGATATCAGAGGGCTTCATAATGATTTTATCAAAGAAGCCTACCAAAGTGCCAAACTGTTAGATGTTTATAAAAGCATGGCAGAACGTTACGGTGCAACGACGATTTTTATTGATAATGATGAAGAAGTTTTACTTTTTGAGCTTCAAAGATTCCTTAATTCTGCGCTAGCATTGTTACTGATTGACTCGGATAAAAAATTATTTACTAGCTCTTTATACCAACGCTTAAATACTTATTTACTCAATACAGAAAAAGATATTTTACTTGAAAAAATAGAGCTTTGTATTACCAAACTAAAGGGGCAGTTGCCTCTCATCACTAAAACTTACTTACAAGAAATCGCTTTGTTCGATTATATTGAGTTTAAAAGCATCATTAAACAGCAAATTGATATAAGTATTTTGATTCAAGAAATATTAGAGTTACCTATTACGGTTGCGGTGGAATTGAATGATGATTTTGAAGGCGGCTATGATTTTCATACGGATGATGACGATGATATTGCTTACCTGAGGCCTGACGAGCAATAACTAAAATAGAATGGGGTTGACCAAGCTATTAAAGAACCTTACCAATTGGGTAAGGTTCTTTACCCATTTTTGTTCGTATAATGTGTAACGGTTTTTATATTGTAGAAGCAAACTAAGAGGTAAAGTCGGCTGGAGTAAGTAGATAGGCTAAAAAGACCTTTGTTAAGGCGGTTTTTTAGCGTACCTATTCACTCATATTGCTCGTAACGATCAAGTGCTCTCTTGGCTATAGCCATGATTCAAGTTAGGGATCGAATAAAGGTCACGCTTTTCAATATTTTTACGTTTAATTTCTTCTAAGGCTTTCGTCTCAATAGCATCAAATAAAGAGTTGATTAGGCGATTAAAGTGCCCATGCATAGCTCGTCGTGCTTCAGTAGGATCACCCGATTTTAATGCTTGATAAATAGCCGTGTGCTCAGCTAATGTTTTAGCATTATCTGCATTACAGACAATATCATAATCATCAATAATTTCAGGTGTTAATGAACGAAGCTTCCATAAGTTTTCTACTGATAAAATCATCGCGGCATTATGGGTAGAGTGCGCAATTACTTGGTGGAACTTTCCATCAGCTATTGCTATGTTTTTTTCATTTTCCATTTCGATAAGCGTTGCTTTTAGCTGTTTTAATTCATCTTTAGTGATACTCGTTGCGGCAATAGCCGCGACTTCGCCTTCAATAAGTGCTCTGGCTTGGGTTACTTCAAAAGCGTTAATTCTGCCGACCGAGCTTGTATTGCTTTTTGTCTCAAGTACGTAGACCCCTGAGCCCGTCTTAACTTCAATTTTACCTCTCACCTCAAGCGCGATTATCGCTTCTCTTATAGTAGGTCTGCTGACACTAAAGGTTTCAGCAAGCTCTCTTTCTGGTGGTAGGCGACTTCCCGCTGTGTATGTTCCCGAGTTTATTGATGCTTCAATATTTTCGACTATACGCCAAAACAACCTTCGGTTGCTCATAAACTTTTCCTTAGCTTTTATTGTTTATTATTTTTTGTAATACTGATAATAGGTTATTATGCCGAGATTATTTTTATTTTATTACGAGTAAAATCAAGCCATTATTTCTTTGTACGCTATCTTACTTTTTAGTATCAACAAGTCGTCACAGGCTACAAGATATATGAAATATATTGGTAATACAATAGTAGCGCAATAATTGCTTAATTGGTAATGCAAATTGGTAATGCAAATTTGGTTGACAATTTAGTATGAAATTGGTTACATTGCTCGTAGTTATATACGTGAAGTATTTATTAAAATAGATAATATAAGATAATATAAGCTAGTCAGGGGAGATGGAAAATGAAATTGAATAAAATAAGCTCTGCGCTCAGAGCAAAGACAAGTATCAAAAATAAAGGGAAAGTAGCGTTAGTGACGTCTGCTTTTTTAACGTTATTAAATGCAACAGCCTATGCAGAAGAAGCACCTGCTGCGGTTTCTGCTGAAGCCGCCATTGAAGTAAATCAAAATGATGAAGGTCGTTCTATTGAAATACTAAGAGCAGATGGTGAGATTGAAGTTATTGAAGTAAGAGGCATGCGCGGCACAATGACACGCTCTCTTAACGAAAAGAAAAATCACTCCGCTATCGTTGATGCAATTGCTGCTGCCGACTTTGGTGATTTACCGGGTTTATCTTTATCCGATGTTATTGAAAATATTTCGGGTGCGTCGGGTCACCGTTTAAAAGGTAGTCAAAACGAGATTTCAATTCGTGGACTTGGTTCTTACTGGGGTTATGCCACGTTTAATGGCCGTACAATTTCCAACGCCGGTGAAGGTCGAGCGGTGAATTTTAAAAAATTCCCGTCTGATTTAGTTGATAAAGTCACAATTTATAAATCACAACAAGCTAATTTAGTTGAAGGTGGTACCTCAGGTACAATTGAAGTGGGTACTGTTCGTCCGGTAGATTATGGTAAAAGTAAATCATCAGTTACCGTTCAAGGAATCTACAATGAATACTATGCCGAAGCTGATAACCAAGACGAGTGGGGTAAGAAAATTACCATTTCAACCATTCAAAATTTTGAAACCGACTCTATGGGTGCTCTAGGCTTCAGTTTAGGTTATGTGCGCAGTGATTCATCTAACCCTGAAGAAAACTATGGCACAAGCTCAACTTTAGCTGCTTGTAGCTTCAAAGCCGCCAATGGCTCTGCGCTTATCACAGAAAATGGTGATAATGAACGTTGTGGTGATCGTGATGTCCTTAGTACGACCAAGTACGAAACTGATGGTAGTCTTAATCCTGATTACTTAATACCAGACAATAGCACTATGGTAAGTCCAGGTCGTTCAGAAGATCTGGTGACTTTAGGTCCAAACGCTGATCCTGATGTGTTTGGTGTTAATGGTGCCGATCATTTAGCTAAGTTTGATCCTGATTCAATTTTCTTCATCCCCGATGATTCGTACTGGCGTGCCGGTACCGATGTAGATGAACGTGAAAATATCGTTGGTACTTTTCAATGGGTACCCAATGATGAATGGAATATTAATATAGATTTTGCTCATTCTAAATTAGAGTACACTGAAGAACGTATGGAGTTAGCGCAAGAACGTGCTAAAAATCTCAATCCAGACACCTTGATTATTGATTCTGAAGGTAATCTCCTTTATGAAGAAGGCGAAGGTAAACTTACTTTACAAGGTGAATATCGTACTCAAGTGGATGACTTTGATGGCTATGGAATCAATGTCGACTTCACACCCTCAGATAACTTAGTCCTAACCGCGGATGTTTCTTATAATAAATCGTATCGTTACCGCTTACGTCATCGGGCAAAATTCCGTCATGAAACACCAACGGCCTATTCACTCGATTCTAGAGGAACAGTACCTAAATTGTACCTTGGTGATGATGAAGAAATTGAAAATGCAAATTTCTTCTATAAAAACGAGGGCGGCTCACTTGTTAAAAATGAAAACTATGGCGGTGCTGCATTTGATATTAGTGATATGAACAGTTTCATTGATGAAACAGATGGTGGCGCATATTTAGAATATTCTCGTGAACATACCGAGCGAACAGATGATATTTGGGCGGTTAGGTTTGACGCAGAATACACCATAGATGACAACTTTATCTTCTCCGGTGTTGACGTAGGTGTGCGTTATTCAAGTCAACATTTAGATGATTATTCAGAAGTTCAAACAGGTCTGCACGTTGATACAGGCACGCGTCGTCCTATTGATTTCAACTGGAATTCCGAGGATCATGTCGACAGAGGTGGTGTGGATGATAATGATACAGTGGGGGTCGATTTTGATGATACATACCCTGCAGAGCATGCGGAAATGACCGCTAGAGCCGCTGGGTGTGGTGATAATGGTCATAGTTTGGATGGCTTCCTTGACAAGTCAGGTGGTGCCGCGGGTGCAAGCAACTTTGTAACATTTGATTCAAAATGTATAATCGGTGCTTATTTAGGTCAAGTGGGTTTCAATACCGACGCGGGTAATACCCCAGGCATTGGTTTCTACGATATCGGTGAAAACCCAGACGAACGCGATGGGCAAGTAGTCGATGTTACCGAAAATATTACTGCCGCCTATGCGATGGCTTGGATTGATACAGAATTGATGGGTCTAGCCGTTACCGGTAATCTGGGTTTACGTTGGGTAAGAACAGAAACCGAATCGACCTCTTGGGGAGAACAACCCATTCTGACTCAATCGTATGTCGCATCGGGTGACCCTGATCTTGACGCTATCGAGCAGTGGGGTTACTCTTTTGATACCGTACAAATGGACTTAGATGATTCTTACGATGAATGGTTACCCAGTTTAAATCTTACCTTTCATTTAAGTGATGAATTATTGTTAAGAACGGCCGCATATCGCTCTCTATCACGTTTCTCAATAAACTCAATGTCGGCAGGGGTTACGATTACCGATTGTAGTAGTGCTGATACGAGTGAAGATGCTGACTGTGGTAGCTACGATTCTCAACTCGTAACAGGTACCGCTCAAGGTAATATGATGAACCCATACATGGCGACTAACTTTGATTTGTCATTAGAGTGGTATCCAAGTTTAGATATGGCCATTACGTTAGCGGGTTACTGGAAAGACTTTGAAGGTGGCACTGAGTTAATTAGAGAAGAACGTATTATAGACGTAACGAATATTTATGCTGACGGCACAGAAACAGTAGTGCAACAGAGTTTATCTTTCAACGTTAACCAAGTAATCGAAGATTCCTCAGTGATTAAAGGCTTTGAATTTACCTTCCAGAAGCATTTCTCGGAGTTACCGGGTGTGCTCGGTGGGATCGGTGTTAAAGGTGCTTGGAACCATGCGATTTCTGATTTTGAATCAATGGAGCCGGCAAACTGGGGTATTAGCCCTAATGCGAACCTAAATGGCTTCTCTAAAAACATCGCTTCAGGCTCTGTTTACTGGGAGGGTGATAACTTATCTATGCGCTTAATGTATAAGTATCGTTCTCGTTACTTCCAACCTAATAACTTACCTTTTCCTCATAAAGCTAACCGTTGGGTAGAAGATGCTGATTATTTAGATGCAGCTGTTAAGTATAAAATTGGTAAGCATTTTGAAGTTTCATTGAAAGCACTTAATTTGTTAGAAGAAGCACAAGTTAAGACACGTGGTCCAGGTACAGTTACAGATTATTCGTACTCAGGTCGTAAGCTTTTCATCGGTGTTAGAGCTAAATTCTAACAAGGAGAAATTTTGTAGCTTATTTTAGGGTTCTCTCTATTACAATAGTTGAGGGAGCCCCTAATTATTTATATTTCAGTTTTTACAGTTTTATATCAGGTCAGACCATCGCTAAAGATTGGCTCTATTAAATAATTAGCATGCTTAATAACCCATAAGATTTAAATGAATAAAGCAACGTTTATGTGATTAGAATCAATGTTGTTTAAGGTTTTATAGAGATATAATCAAGCCAAGCCAAGACAAAATGCCTTTTATGTTGATAGCGATAAAAAACAACTATTAAAAGGTCGTTTTTCTTAATTAAATAAGTGTATTAGTAGGAGTCCATAATGAGCAAGAGTGAAAACTTTATATCTGCAGAGACAGCAGAAATTGAAGACATAGGCGGCGGTTTAAAACGTCAAATGCTAGGTTACAACCATGAGTTAATGGCTGTTAAAATTTGGTTTGAAAAAGGTGCTATTGGTTACAATCATACTCACCGTCATTCTCAAGTGACTTATGTTATTGAAGGTGAGTTTGAATTTAACATTGATGGCGTAACCACAATTATGAAACCAGGCGATAGCTGTTTGATTCCACCATGGGCAGACCATGGTGCTACTTGCCCAACCGGCGGTATTTTAATTGATACCTTTAGCCCACCGCGTGAAGATTTTTTACCCGCGGGCACGTTCGACAATATTGATGTCGAAAAGCTTAACAGTAAGCCAGTGGAGAAATAATAATGCAAGTGAAAGGATTACGTTGGTGGGTGATTACCTTAATCGCCCTAGCCACAGTTATTAACTATATCGATCGTCAAGCGCTAGTTGTTCTATGGCCTGACATCGCAGTAGATTTATTCCCTGATGAAGATGCTTTCGGGCGTAAGCAAATTTATGCAAATATTACCGTTGTATTTATTTTTTCTTATGCTTTTGGTCAAGCTATCTTTGGTAAGATTTTTGACTGGGTTGGTACCCGTTTAGGTTTTGTGATATCCATTATTATTTGGTCTCTTGCAACTATGGCTCAAGCACTTGCTAAAGGCTTCATGAGTTTTGCTCTTATCCAAGTCATATTAGGTACCGCAGAAGCGGGTAACTGGCCTGGTGCGGCAAAAGGTAATGCTGAGTGGTTCCCAACTAAAGAACGTGCTTTTGCTCAAGGTATCTTTAACTCGGGGGCAGCCATTGGTGGTATTGTAGCTATCCCAACTATCGCTTTTTTAGCGATCCACTTTAGTTGGCAAGCAGTGTTTGTTATTGTTGGTGGTCTAGGTTTACTCTGGGTAATTCCATGGGTAATAGTCGTTAAGTCTGCTCCTGAGACTCATCCTTGGATCACAGCTGAAGAACGTGAATATATCTTAACAGGTCAAAAACCTGTGACGAAAGATGGACAGGTATCAGAAGAAGATGAATATGACCCAACAACCAGAGAAGTACTAAGTCATAGAGAAAGCTGGGGCGTAATTGTTTCTTCAGCCTCTATTGACCCAATCTGGTGGTTATTTGTTTCTTGGATTCCAATTTACCTTAACGAAGTACACGGCTTAAGTGTTGCCGCTATTGGTGAATTAGGTTGGATACCCTATGTTGGTGCTATGTTTGGTGCATGGTTTGGTGGTCTTTTAGCGCAAAATCGCTTAAAAGCTGGCTGGACTATCAACAAAACACGTAAATCTGTAATTGTCTTAGGCTGTTTGATTATGTTACCTTCGTTATTGGCGATGTCTCAAGCGAGCACTCCAATGATTGCTGTATTAATCATGTCCGTTATTTTATTCGGTTTCCAAACATCCATTGGTAATGTACAAACACTACCTAGTGATTTATTTGGTAAGAAAGCTGTGGGTACTCTTGCGGGTATCGCAGGTATGACGGCTAAATTTGCGGTAACAGGCTTAACAATGTTAGTGCCGTTTTTGACTACGGGTGGTAACTATATGCCGGTATTCTTTATCGGTGCAGGGTTGGCTATTACGGCAATATTTGCGACAATATTCCTTATTCCAACAGTTGAGCGCTTAAAAGTTAAAGTTAAGCACTAAAAAAGCTGAAAAATAAAAACTAAGTAACTCGGCAATTTGGTCACAAGTTGCCGAGTATTTTTAATTACAGATAATAAGGTTTTGTAAATGAAAAGCATTTTTTTATTCGGCGAATGTATGATTGAACTGATGAAAGCATCAGACAATACACTGAAACAATCGTTCGCAGGAGATGTTTTTAATACCGCTGTCTATTTAAAACGTACCTTCGCAGAGGTGAACGTACAATTGGTTACAGCCGTAGGTAAAGACCAGTTTAGCCTTGATATGATTAAATATTTTCACAATGAAAATATTGGCTCTGATTTTGTTTTTAAATCAGAAACTAAAATACCAGGTTTATATTCTATTCAACTTGATGACCAAGGTGAACGTAGCTTTACTTATTGGCGTAATGATTCTGCTGCTCGTCAAGTTATGCAACACATTGATGATGAAGCTATTAGCCAATTATCAAAAGGTGACATGTTTTTCTTCTCCGGTATTTCTTTGGCTGTTATTGAGCCACAAACAAGAGCAGCATTCTGGGCTTTAATTGATAAATTAAAAGCTGCAGGCGTAAAAATCGTCTTTGATCCTAACTATCGCCCTCGTATGTGGGCTGATCCTAAAGAAGCTCAAGAACAGTTTGAGTTAGCTTTACAAAAATCTGATATATCGCTTCCGGGTGTTGATGATTTTGAACAATTATTTGGCATGACTACTGTTGAAGAAGTTAATAATTATTGCAAATCGTTTGGCGTAAATGAATTAATCATAAAAAACGGAGAGCAAGGTATACTAGTCGTTGTTAATGGTGAAAAATCTGAGTTCTCAATTACACCCGTTGAAAATGTCGTTGATACTACCAGTGCTGGTGATTCATTTAATGGTGTATACTTAGGTGCTCGTACCGAAGGTTATTCTGTCAATGACTCTATTACCTTAGCATCAAAAGCCGCTGGTTTTGTTATACAACATAGAGGTGCTATCGCACCAGCAGATGAGTTTGATACCTTTATCAAGGCTCAACTCGCATCAGTTAGCAAATAATCACTTTAAAAACTTAATAAGGATTTACAATGAGTTCTTTCTCATCTTTAATGGGAACACAAACACTTTTACCTATCATTCAAGCAAATACCGCTGAAGAAGGGTTAAACATTGCTAAAGCAATGGGCGCAGCGGGTATTAACTTAGTTGAAGTTGTGCTTCGCACTCCTGCGTCATATGACGTAATCTCGCTTATCAAGAAAGAATTACCCGACATGATTGTTGGTGCGGGTACTATTCTTGACGAAGCAATACTAACAAAAGCATTAGCCGTAGGCTCTGATTTTATTATCACGCCAGCAACGTCTGCTAAATTATATCAAGTGTTTGCTAATTGTCCTGTGCCAGTAGTGCCTGGTGTTTCTAGCGCATCAGATATTTTAGCGGCATATGAAAATGGTTATACCGAAGTGAAACTTTTCCCAGCGTCTTTAGCGGGCGGAATTCCTTTCTTAAAAGCCATGTCTTCTGTATTCCAAACGATTAAATTCTGTCCTACAGGCGGCATTAATGCGAAAAATAAAGCGGACTTCTTAGCGCTTGACAATGTTATTGCTGTTGGTGGTACTTGGGTAGCAGATAAAAAATGGGTACAAAACGAAGATTGGGCCGCTATAACTGCTGCATGTAAAGACGCATTAAGTTAGAATCATTAACCTAATTTAGCTAAACGGGAATAAAATGACAAAATTATCTGATTTAGTACCTACGGGTGTTATCACGGGAAAAAATGTATCGGCTGTATTTGATTTTGCCAAAAGCAACAATTTTGCTCTGCCTGCAGTTAATGTTATTAGCACCAGTTCGGTAAATGCAACGTTAGAAGCTGCACGTAATGTTAATTCGCCCGTTATTATTCAACTGTCTAATTCTGGCGCTGCATTTTTTGTCGGTAAAGGCGCCAACTTGTCAGGTATTAATGCTTCGGTAGCAGGAGCTTCTGCTGCCGCTCATTATGTACGTAGTGTTGCCAAGTATTATGATGTTCCTGTTATTTTGCATACTGACCATGCAGCCAAGAAATTATTACCTTGGATCGATGGTCTACTTGATGAAGGTGAAGCCTATTTTGAAAAGCATGGCGAGCCTTTATTTAGCTCCCATATGATTGATCTTTCAGCTGAAGATCTAGAAGAAAATATTGATGTTTGTTCGCGCTACTTAGCGCGTATGAGTAAAATTGGTATGACCCTAGAGATTGAGCTTGGTTGTACGGGTGGTGAAGAAGACGGTGTTGATAATACGGATATGGACAGCTCAAAACTGTATACGCAACCTGAAGATGTTGCTTATGCATACGAGCGTTTAATTAAAATTAGTCCTAATTTTACTATCGCAGCATCTTTCGGTAATGTACATGGTGTTTATAAGCCAGGTAACGTGACATTAACACCTAAAATCCTTAAAAATTCGCAATTGTATGTTTCAGATAAACTTAATTTACCAGAGCAGAGTTTAAATTTTGTCTTTCATGGTGGTTCAGGCTCTGATGCTGCCGATATCGAAGAAGCGATTTCATACGGTACAATTAAAATGAATATCGATACCGATACGCAGTGGGCTACTTGGAATGGTGTATTAAATTACTACCAAGATAAAGAAGCCTATTTACAGGGACAAATTGGTAATCCTGACGGTACTGATAATCCTAATAAAAAGTTTTATGACCCGCGTGTTTGGTTACGAAAAGCAGAAGAATCAATGGTTGAGCGTTTAAACCAATCTTTTGTTGAGCTTAACTGTATCAATAGATATTAATGAAAATGCTATAATATGTAAATTTGTACTGTTTATGTATTTTAGCGCCATTCTGAACTGAACGAGCCATTAATGACCTCGGCTTTGCCGAGTAGTTTTTGGCAATAAGCGATGTAAATTCAATGGATTCGTTAAAGCGGTACATATTATCTGACGGGGGTTGGATCTTGCTTTGCGACAGCCTCTTTCATAACAGGTACTTTAATTACTTGATCAAGTTTAATCATATAAGAATTTCCTCCGATGCCATTGAACACTTCATCCGTAAAAACGAGGGTGTTATCATCAAAAAAAGTGACTGCTTCCTTCTGGGTAACTATACCTAAATTTATTTTATAAGCATCTCCTGAGAAAAAATCATCCCCAAGCCAGTTTTCAAATAACCATAATCGTTCTGAGTCTAATAACACTAATTTTGTTCTATCAGGACTTAAGGCGGCAGAGGTTATCCAGCAAAGTTTTTCATAAGTGGTACACGTATTAAAGTTACTGATAAAGTCTGCTTGATAATTATCAGCATGATCGCCAATTTTATATAGATTGGTATCGCCATCAAAGGGATCCGTTCGGTTTTTTGAAAACAGATACAAGTGTTTTTTGTAAAAAACAAACGCTTCTAAGTCAAAGTTTTTTTCAGAGGCTTTGGGTGGGAAGTTTAAATGTTCAGGGAAGGTAAATTTAATTATTTCAGCTTGAGTCTCTGTTCCTTTAATATCGATAGGATTTTCAATTTTATAGATGGTTAACCATTTACGAATATTGTCATTGTTACCAAAGTCGCCAATAAAAAAATGCCCAAAGTCATCTTGGGTCATATCTTCCCAGTCTAAATTTTTTGCATTGGTAACCGTGATTGTTTTACTAACCTGACCATCTTTTTCTATTTGATGAAGCTGCGCTGAATTACCACCATCATTAATGCCCCAAAGATTTCCTGCCTTGTCGACCTCAATGCCAGAAATCTCTTTAAGCTTATGATCTAAGGTCGCGGTTTTAGTGCTATATAACTGATAAGTAGCCATGAGAGTCAATACGAGCACTAATAGAACGCTTGTGAGGATTATTGAGTAAACCGATCTTTTAATCATTAAATTTCCAAGTATTAGAGGGTTAAGAAAGGTCAATATTATTGAGTGAATTTTAACTAATAACCGACTGAACTTATTAAGCGTTTAACATCATAAAGCAAATGTCAGCAGAGTAAATTAAAAATTATTCCTCATTGTTACTTTGAAACGGCTCATTTTAGCTGTTTTATAATCCTCTTTGCCACTCTTGTCTTAAATCCACTTTATTAGGTTGTGTTAAGGCCAGTCTTACTTTACTAAGAAGCGCGGCTTTATCGGTGCCTAAGACACCTTTAAGTACCAAATAGTTTGATGCATGGTCTGAACGAAAAATGGTTTTTTCTAATACTAATTCAGATAATAATATTTCCATTTCGGTAAATAACTCGTGCTGATTTAACTGTCTAAATGGCAGCAAAGACGCTTGGGTAAATTTTTCGCCAAAACGGGTTTCACCTAATGGAAATGAAACGACTAAGGTAGACAAATAGTTAGGTTGTGTCTCATTCATCAATTTTGCTGAATTAACTGCATGTTGACGGGATAGCTCTGGACCTCCTAGACCATTTAAAATCATTACTGAGCTTTTCATACCCGCTTGTTTAATTTTTTTAAGCGAAATTAATGAGCTTTGGTAAGTTTCACCTTTATTAATGAGGGCGAGTACTTCATCATCACCACTTTCACAGCCCAC
The DNA here is from genome assembly GCA_037132835.1 of Colwellia sp. GTDB lineage: Bacteria > Pseudomonadota > Gammaproteobacteria > Enterobacterales > Alteromonadaceae > Colwellia. The sequence goes on from JBAHZW010000100.1 coordinate 27,118, forward strand.
ATACATAAGTGTCAAACCTAAGGCGTTCAACTCAGCTAATTGTGTCACTGTTTTATTGGTAAGGTTACGTGGTAAACAATAACTTGCTACGCGTGCCACTTGCGGTAGGTGCTCTTTAATTAACAGCAAAATTTCTTTTAAACGATGGAAAGGCAGCATCATTGCATCGCCATCAGCAAGAAATACACGTCGGGTGGTAATGCCTGACTTGGCTATGGAAATAATTTCTTGTTCAATATGCGCTAACTTCTTTGGTTTGAACTTTTTATTGTCGCTAGTATACATATCGCAAAAAGTGCACTTATTCCATGAGCAGCCATTAGTCACTTGTAAAATTAGGCTTTTCCATTCGCTAGGGGGGCGAAAAACAGGTTCGATATATTTTAAAGGGTACATGTTATGTTGCTTAACTGAGGTGAAAGTAAACGGTGTGATTTTACCATGGTATGGTGATTTTCATTGAATATAAAGCTTTTCGTCAACATATTAGCAAATGAAAAGTTGTTGTTCGGGCTCCTTATTTCTAGAGGTGCTATATCCGTGTTGCCAATCAAGATGCACTTTAAATGGTAACGGGTATATCATTCAAGTTGACACTCCCTATGCCACAACAGATTAAAAAATTGTCCATTTAATTATTCAGTTACAGGGTGTAGCGAGTACAAGTCACTTAATTATTGTGGCAACAGTATAGAAAGTTTATTACTTAATACGAGATAAAAATCTTGCAAATACAAATAACAACGATTATTATTTGCATGTTGGTTTGGGGTTAATTAAATAACTGAAGATGATTAACTGGATAAAGTCATAGCAAATAATTGCTTGTTTTGAACAATGAAGATGAGCTAAGAGTGCTATAGCAGAGATACTAAGGAACAATATGCAAGATTCTCAATGGCAATCATTATTAAAACTAGGTAACGACTGTTTTTATGAAAAACAATGGAGCCAAGCCGAATTTTTTTATAGCGAGGCCTATGACATCCTTGCCTATGGTTATAGAAATAATCCGCTTTCGGCCGATATTTTAATGGCTTGGGTTTGTACTTGTCATAATTTATCGTCGTTATATGAAACGATGGGTAATGTTAATTTATCACTTAAGTTTCTTAAAGTTCCACACGATTACTTGATGGAAATTGCAGAATCTAAAATACCCGATGAAGACGTTAAGTTGATAGCTTTGAAGGGAATGTCTTTAACTATACCGCCAATTATGCTTTTTGCTAAAAAATACCCTATGTGTGATGACTGCACTTTAAAGCTTGGTTCAATAAATAATCTTATTGAGCAAGAGAGAAGTATTGCTCACTAGCCATTTAATTATATAAACATAATTCATATTAAAAAGGAAAAAAGTATGTATAGAGTATTTATTATGCTCATTGGTATATTCATGTCAGCACAGAGTTTTGCTCATGCAGGACATGATCACAGTGCCCCTATGTCAGCATTTATTCACTTATTGTGGGTTGCACCTTTTGCCTTAGGTGTTTATTTACTAATAAAACATTTAAAACAGCGTGTTAGTAATAGCAACGAAAAATAAAAAGGGAATTTATTATGATATATAAAATATTAAAAAAGCTTGATAGAAAAAAGCCTTTTGCTAAAGCATCGGCACACTGTGATATACCTTGTAAGATTTATGATCCGATTTCAGCGCAATTAGCGGTGCTTACCATGATTCGCATGGTTGATTTATTGGATGAGTTATCAAGTAATGAGGTTTTAACTTTTGAGCAGCAAGCAACCTTTAATCGGCTTGTTAGTGAAAAAGAAAGTCATGGTAAAAGGGTTAAAGAAGAAATTCGTATTATCTGGGGCGATTATTTCAAACAACCACAATTCGAGGCCTATCCACAGATACACGCACTAACACATGAAATTATGTTAGCAGCTTCTTTTGCAAAACAACATACTCAACGTGATGCAACGTTAACGTTGTTGGCTAAAGTGAATCAATTTTCCGAAATTTTTTGGCAGTCTAAAGGTGTCTCTGTCTATCGTGCCAAAAGCCCATATCTACCGGCTGAAGAGTTAGTTTACCCTGATTTAAAAGCATAACTTGTTCTGCTTTAAACTATGGAAAGTACGGGGGCAGAGTATGACTCCCGTAATTCATGAGGGGAGCTTTATTCTTGTGACTAAGTTGTTGCTACTATTTCCTGTTAAGGAAGGGCAGAGGATCCTTATTAAACATCCTGAATATGGCATTATAGTTAAAACGGTTGCTTTGGTTGATAAAAACGGCTTTATTTGGAGTAAAGGAGAAAATAAGAAAAGCCTCAGTGTCGAGCAGATAGGTCCAGTCGATAAAGAACAAGTGTTAGGTCGAATAATAGGTATATTTGAACCTACCTCTGTTTAAAAGCTTCTTAGAGAATGCAGGTGCATATTCTCCTGAATAACCATTCTCCTTATCAATGCCTAATAAGCCTTTAAATTCTCGTTAAGAGATTACTTTCTTATGCGGATTAATGGTATTACTTGCGAATTCATACCACCCTATAGCCCAGACTTAAATATAATTGAGCAAAATGGGCGTATGTAAAGTCAATAAAAAATGAAGTGTTGTGAGCTTTACGAACTGTTTTATGAACACCTTGGCTATGCAAATTTATCTTTATGTGACTGCACTTTGCTTGCTATTGAAAAACTGAATGTATTAAATATTAGTTTTTTCATTTCATTATATAATTTTATTTAGGTATACTTCGAACTATCGATAAGTAATGGACTACTGCCGCTATATTATGTTGCCTACTAAAATATCAAAGAAAACCATAAATCTCGCGTTGAAACTTATTCCTATGCTTATGTTGAGTTATAGCTTATTAAGTGTAGCTTCACAGCCGTCGGCTGAAAAACTTGAAAGCAGTAAAAGAAGCCCCGCAATTACAGCGAATTTTCAATCTTTTTATTATCTTGGCGGAAAAATGGGTAACAACCGTTATCAAGACGGTTGCGAGTCATGGAGCATTCACTGCAAAGAAAATGACTTCGCCATGGGAATTTTTGCGGGTTATCAATTCAATAAATACTTTGCCTTTGAAACCGCTTATTTAAATTTAGGTCAGGCAGAAGCAACTTATTTAGAAACTGGCGTAGAGCAAATATATAAAGGCAGTATGCAAGGGCTTGAGCTTTCCGCGCTGGCCACTATTGACTTAACAGAAAAACTGTCAACTTTTGCGAAAGTAGGTACGTTCAACTGGTTTGGTGAAAACAGTCATAGTGAAAAGTCTTCTAAGGATAACAGCTGGGTACCTACCGCAGGGCTGGGTATGGCTTACCAAATCTCTCACGCTTGGCAGGCAAGACTCGAATATCAATACTTTCATGCGTTAGGTAATGACACCTTAGGCAGCAGCAGCAGCCATTTAACCACCTTAGGCATTAGCTATCGTTTTGGTGATAAGAGAAAAGCGCCGTTAAAGCAAGTGATCCCAGCCAAAAAAAATATAGCTCCAACGGCTAAACCTGTACCAGTGGTCTTGCCTGAAAAAATATTACCAGCACAAACAGTCAAGCTTTTATTTGCCTTTGATGATAGCAAACTGCTAACCCCGCAAGCACTTTCGGCTGTTATTGATCAGCTCAGACAATATCCTCAGACAAAGGTGATTTTAAAAGGTTATACCGATACTAGAGGTAGTTCAGCTTATAATTTATTGCTCGCTAAAAAACGGGTTGTTTCGGTCAAAGAGTACCTGCTTTCTCAGGGCATAAAAACCGAACAAATTAGCCGTTATTATTTTGGCGAGCAAGCACCACTATTTGACAACTTAACGGTGGCACACCGAGCTCAAAACCGTCGTGTATTAGTGATTTTGCCCACTATTACCTTGAACGAAAGCGTAAAATCTAAGCAAGGATCTGCACAATGAAATTATTAACACCTATGCGATTTATATATACTTGCTTGTTGATGTTATTTCTTTCTGCATGTGGAGATAGCAGCGATTCATCTTTTCCCAAGCCGGATTGTGGCAGTGCGGATAATTTTTGTCTTAAGGTTATTGCTTTTACCATTAGCCCTGCCAATAAAACGATTCTGGTTGGACAAGGTCAACAGTACAGTGCCACCGCTTTTTTTGATGATGGCAGCCAACAAGATGTCACAGCACAAAGTATTTGGTCGCTTGATAATACCGCAGTCGCCAGTATTTCAAATGACACTGCGGATATTGGTTTTGCCCAAGGCTTAACTGTAGGTTCTACCCTGATCAGTGCAAGTTATATGACGATCAGCGCATCTGCACAGCTTAACGTGATGAATGAAGTCGTTGAACAATTAATTATTGTGCCTAACAAGGCGATTTTTCCTGTTGGCACTAGCCAACAATATGGTGCCTATTTACTGCTTACCAACCAACAAACTATCGACGTTACTGAGCAGGTAACTTGGCACATAGCGGATAGTAGTATCGCTAGCATTGATGAACTAGCACAAGTGCTTGCTTTATCACAAGGCAGCACAGATCTCAGCGCGAGCATCGCTCAAACTGATGATGTGACCTTAACAGCCGTGGCACAAATAACCGTTATTGCGAGCGTTATCAACGAAATTATTATTAGCCCGGCAAAGGGCAATTTTCCGGTAGGCACCACAGGTGTTTATCAAGCATCAGCACATTATACTGATGGGAGTGTTATCGATATCACCACAGATGCCAGTTGGCATATTGCTGATAGCCATATTGGCAGTATTAACGAATCAGGTGAATTCGCGGGGTTTGCCAAGGCACTGTCTATCGGCTCAACTCAGATCACCGCCTCTTTAGCTGGAGAAACGGGTGCTACCGAAGTCACCGTTACCAATGCCATAATTCGTTCTATTAGCATTAACCCCGTAGCGGCAGTTGTGCCGGCTGGTGTCAGTGTTACTTACCAAGCCCATGCGCTTTATTCCGATGACAGTAGTTATGACATTACCGCCTTAGCTGCTTGGTCAAGTAGCATGCCCGACATAGCGAATATACAATCTGTTAATGCCCTAGCCGGTGTTGCTAGCACTTTTAGTGCCGGTGTCACGCAAATAAGCGCATATTTTGATGGTCTAACAGAGGCGGTGCCGCTAACCGTTACTGTAGCCGTTGCTGAATCACTGCAAATAACACCCATAACACCAAGCGCGCCATTAGGCACTGAAGGACAATTCACCGCGATAGCTTATTATACGGACGGCACTAGCCATGATGTCACTCAAAAAACTAGCTGGCAATCTACAGTTGACAGTGTTGCCACCATTATGCCTTATGGTGAAAATGGCGGTTTTACTATAAGTCATGCTGTCGGCTCTAGCCAAGTAAGCGCTGTTTTTTCTGAGCTACAGGTAAGCACTGAATTAACCGTAACTAACGCGGTATTATCATCATTGTCTTTAACGCCAAGCACCGCCAGCATAGCAGCAGGAACAACACAAGCATATCAGTTATATGGCTTATACAGCGACGGCAGCTCAAAAGACTTAACCCATTATGCTAGCTGGCAAAGCAGTGATAGCAGTTTGGCCTTAGTGAGTAGTTTGGGTATCGCTAGCGCACTTAAAAGTGGTCAAGTCACTATAACCGCGACTTATCAGGGTAATAAAACAACGGCTAGCTTAACTATTACTCAAGCCATACTCAGCAGTTTACAAATAAGCCCAGTAAATTCGCAAGAGCCCGTGGGCACCAAGGGTAACTTTACCGCAATCGCTTATTTCTCCGATAGCACTAGCTCAGATGTCAGCCAACTGGCGACTTGGTCTAGTAGTGACGAAAGCATTGTAAGTATCATTACTCAGGGTGATATGGGTGGCAATGCGAGTGCTAATAGCGTAGGTGCTGGTGTGATAACCGTTAGCTATTTTGATGTGAGTGACTCAACCAATACCACTGTGAGCCCAGAGGTATTGGTATCATTGAATTTAACGCCAGCGATGGCTAGCATACCCGCAGGAACCAAGCAGAGTTACCAATTATTTGGTTTGTTCAGTGATGGTAGCTCCAAAGATTTAACAACAGATGCTAGCTGGCAAAGTAGTGAGCCGAGTATGGCTTCCATTGACAGCAGGGGCGTTGCTACTGGGCATTTGGCGAGTACAGTACAAATTACCGCTACTTATGATGATAACCAAGCCGTAGCGACACTCACGGTAACGGATGCAATCATTACCTCCATTCAAATTAGCCCTGCTAATGTTGCTGTACCTTTAGGCACGGATGATTACTTTACTGCCATCGCCTATTTCTCTAACGGTGATAGTAATGATATCACCGATCAAGTCACTTGGCAGTCTGATAATAGTACAGTGGTTAGCATAGTAACTTCAGGTGATGATGGTGGTTTTGCACAAGCGCTGAGCCTTGGCTCCGCATCAATTTCAGCTACTTTTTCTGGCATATTGAGTAATCAAACACAAGTAGAAGTGACTGCAGCAGTGTTAGAGAGCATTTTAATTAGTCCTGTGCTTAGCAGTGTGGTGAATGGGGTAGATGTTCAATATACAGGGATAGCCATCTATTCAGATGGCAGCTTTAAAAATGTCCCTGCGGATGTTGTGTGGACAAGCTCGGATACTGACGTGGCAACCATTGCAAAAAGTGGTATTACCACCGCTCGAGCCTCAACTCATAGCGCTGGGGTTAGTAATATTACCGCCAACGTCGGCGATATTGTCAGTAATACGGCAATATTAACGGTAACAATGGCTACTATAACCGCTATTCAAATAAGTCCTGCCGATGTTAGCGTGCCAAGAGGCACCCAAGGTAATTACACTGCCATAGCTTATTATTCCGATGCCTCTAGTGTCGATATAACACAGCAAGCGACATGGAGTAGTGATGCCAGTGAAATTGTCAGTATAGTGGCATCAGGAATCAATGGCGGCCACGCTTCGACATTGCTTATCGGTAATGCCAATATCACGGCCACCTTTGATAATATTTCCAGTAATATCGCGAAAGTTACGGTAACACAGGCAGTGTTGGACGTTATTAATGTTTCACCCGCCATTGAAACCGTGGTGGCAGGTATAAATGTGCAATATACCGCCATAGGTATTTATTCAGATGATAGCTCTGTCGATCTAACTAACTTTGCCAACTGGCAAGCAGATACTTCCATAGCACTTATGACGAGTCAAGGTACAGCGCTTACCTATGGTGCGGGCAGTACCGAGGTAACAGCTACCGTTGATGGCGTAATAGGTCGGGCTAACTTAACGGTAGAGGCAGAAAGCTCTGTACAAATAACCTCTATTCAAATATCGCCAGCCAATGTCACTGTGCCATTAGATACCCAAGATAATTACACCGCGACGGCTTACTATTCTGATCTTTCCAGTACTGATATAACACAGCAAGCGACTTGGTTTTCTGATGATATCAGTGTGGTCAACGTGGTTGCTTCAGGCGTTGATGGTGGGTTGGCTCAGGCGTTAACCGTTGGCACTGCAAATATCACCGCCAGCTTTACGGGCATCACCAGTAACACTGCTGGGGTTACCGTGACAGATTTAACGGTAGTGACCCTGCAAATTAGTCCATTTTCTCCACAAACAATAGTAAAGGGTAATTATTTTCAATATCAGGTAATAGCGCATTATGATGATTATCAGACTTCCAAAGATGTTACCGGTGTTGCCAGCTGGAGTTCCGACAACACCAGCAATGCGACCATAGAGTCATTCAATGAAAATGCGGGTAGAGCCTATGGCGTTAGTGAGGGCTTAGCCACTATTAGTGCTAGCTATTTAGGTGTGGAGGCTTTATTTCCTGCGGGCTTGACAGTAACCGATCCGAGCCTTATCAGTATCCAAATATCACCTGTTGATATTCAAGTATCACTTGGCAGTGAAGATCGCTTTACCGCCACGGCTTATTATGATGATGATTCCACTGCGGATATCACCGAACAAGCCACATGGATTAGTGATGACAATGCGGTGATCAGTATAGTCGCTTCGGGCTCTAATGCTGGCTTTGCTACGGCACTGAGTATCGGTAGTGCCAATATTAGCGCCAATTTTTCCAGTATAACCAGCAATAATGCCACGGTTGAAGTAACCACAGAATAATTATTGGCTCTCTAGTTGTGGCAAACTCATTAGCTAACAACACTCTTGTTCAATTTTATACAATAAGTCTAGTGCTTGCTGATCTTTACATTCGTTGAAGTATTCGTATAACGCATTCACCTGACTTCCTACCAAATTAAGATTATCGTGTTGCATACGTTTTTGCTCTATACGCTTATGGTTAAAATATTGCTGCCATTGCACGGCTCCGTGATTCGCATGCAAATGTGTCTCTAGCATACTGACTAATTTATCTGCATTTTCATCACAAGCAATACCAAAAAATGAAATATAACGATCGGTTTCTACAGTTTTCATATCACACCCTTTCAAAATAATAACGAAAAATGAATAATGAATAGCTCAAGCAAATAGTGTTCCATAATTTAATACCATTAATTCCATTAAATTAGTTCCCACTCAGAGCTTGTCAGTACTTTGAGAATAAAGTGAATTTTTTGTCTATAGTCACTCTATATTAAAGGAATTCTGTGCGATTATCGAAGTACTGAAAAACGCCCAAAGGGCTAATTTTAAAGGCTTATGTGCTACGTTATTGATTTCGACAAGGACACTACAAGGAGGTAGCTTCTTAGAGAATGCAGGAGCATATTCTCCTGCATTCTCTTCAATCAATGCCTTGCCTCTAAGCCTTTTAAATCTCGCTGAGAGGGAAGAAACTTAGTGGAATTAATGGTATAACATCTATTTTTAAAGGGCTAGGGGGATTTAATGATATTTCAGTGTCGTAAATGATGCAAAGTTGTTGTAAACATAACAAGCATAGCCATGTGGTATTTATTAACGTGGCTATTTTAGGGGGCAATTTCGTTATGCTATCACTTCGTTTGCTTTGGGCATCAAAAGACGAAAAAATACGGCTGCTTTTGATTTTTACTTGAGTACATTCAACTTGGCCTGATTTAAGCTTGAAGGGGAATGTCTTTTTATTACATGCCTATGCACTTGGCTCAAGATCGTCATCCCCGTGGTGTTTTAATCGGGGAACCCATTTCTAAAACGCAATGGTTCTTCGATGAGAGACTTCGAAGATGATGCTGACAAAGTCTTCCTGAGTAAACTACATAGGCATGGTTTCTTATCGTGTTGCTGCTTTCATTTCAACAATAAAACTCGTTAATTCAGTCAGCATTTTGGTATGATCAGTGAGATTTCTTTCAATGATTTTAACCACAGCAGAGCCACTAATGGCACCTAGAGCACCAGCTTTAAGCGCTTCTTTAACTTGTTGTGGGGTAGAAATACCAAAGCCTAACACGGGTGGAGCGGCATGATATTTAATTAAGTTTTCAATTAATTGCTCTGCTGACGAAGACACCAAATCCTTGGGATTATTCGGACTGTTTACACCGGTAACACCCGCGCGACTTAAAACATAAGTATAACCACGCGAATACGAGGCTACGGCGCGTAAAATTTCATCACTTGCATTCGGGGGCGCGATAAAAATAGGGGCTATACCATATTTTAATGCCGCCTCGCGAAAAGGTTCACTTTCACGAATGGGTAAGTCAGCGATTAACACTGAATCAACACCTGCTGCCGCCATATCACGGTAAAAGGTATCAATGCCACGAGCAAAAACTAAGTTACCATAAAGTAGTAAACCGATAGGTATTTGTGGTGCATAGGCCCTTACTTTTTTTAATAGTTCAATACAAATGTCGGTATTAATACCTGAGTCAAGTGCACGTAATGCTGCTTTTTGAATCGTAATACCATCAGCACTAGGGTCTGAAAAGGGGATGCCTAACTCTAGTGCATCAGCGCCTGAATCAATCAAGCTTTTAATAAGAGCAAAAGATTGCTCGGCATTAGGATCACCCATAATGACAAAGGGAATGAAAGCATGTTCATTTTTTTCTTTTAATGCCGCAAATGAGGTTTGGTAACGCTCACCTGCTACTTGAATTTTTTCATGACTCATTATGTTTCCCCTCTGTGTTTAACCCTGCTTGTTTTTGATGCTTCTTCGGGTGATAAAATAGCGTGTACATGCGCTAAATCTTTATCACCACGACCTGATAGATTCACTAAAAAAATGGTTTCTTCGGTGACCTTTTCCGCCATTTTTAATGCATGAGCAAGGGCATGGGATGATTCGAGTGCTGGAATAATACCTTCATATTTGGCTAACGCTTGAAATGCGGCTAAAGCTTCATCATCATTAATAGGCACATATTGGGCGCGGCCAGTATCTTTCAAAAAGGCATGTTGTGGTCCTACCGCGGGGTAGTCAAGTCCCGCTGAAACAGAATAAGACTCTTGAATTTGACCATGCTTATCTTGCATTATGTAGGTATAATTACCGTGTAACATGCCTTTACTACCCGCGACCAGTGTTGCACCATGTTGTTTAGTCTCTATACCTTTACCACCCGCTTCAACACCAATAAGTTTAACGCCTTCTTCTTTAATGAAATCATGGAATATACCAATGGCATTTGAACCACCACCCACCGCGGCGATAACATAATCAGGCAAACGACCTTCTTCTTCAAAAAACTGAGCTTTGGCTTCTTCACCGATCATTTTTTGAAATTCACGCACGATTGTTGGGAACGGATGAGGTCCAGCCGCCGTGCCTAATAAATAATGTGCCTTTTCATAATTTGCAGACCAATCTCGTAGGGCTTCATTTACGGCATCTTTTAATGTTCCTGAGCCAGCAGTAACGGGGATCACTTCAGCGCCCATTAACTCCATACGAAAAACATTAGGCTGTTGTCGCTGACAATCGACAGCACCCATATAAACTTTACATTTTAGTCCTAATAATGCACAAGCAATTGCGGTTGCGACACCATGTTGGCCAGCACCTGTTTCGGCAATTATTTCAGTTTTACCCATGCGTTTGGCTAATAACGCTTGGCCAAGTACTTGGTTGGTTTTATGAGCGCCACCGTGTAAAAGATCTTCACGTTTTAAATAAATTTTAGCGAGAGGGTTTTTTACTATATTACGACAACACGTTAGTGGCGTAGGTCGTCCGGCATATTTTGTTAATAGGTTATTGAATTCAGTTAAAAAGGTTTCATCGGTTTGAGACTCGATAAAGGCTTGTTCTAATTGTTCTAAAGCAGGTACTAGTAACTCACCGACATACATTCCTCCAAACTCACCAAAATAAGCCGGTAAGGTTTCTTTGCGGGATGATTTTTTATCGGGGTGTATTTCATTTGTCATGCTAATAATTCCTAATTTTCGAAAACACTTGTGCTAGTTTTTCGCTTGATTTAATACCTGGGCTATCTTCAACGCCAGAGTTAAGGTCGAGGCCAAATAAATCGACTTGAGTTAACTGTTCGAGGGCTTGGCCGATATTATCCACGTTTAGTCCGCCAGCTAAAAAGCTTTTTGACAGGTTTTGCTCACTTAAAGCTAATACTTGCCAATCAAATGATTTACCACTGCCGGGGCTTTGAGCATCCAATACATGATGACTGACTGAGGCATTTAGCAAGGGTACACTTTGAGCGATAGGGCTAGCTTGCCATACTTGACAAAAGCCACAGTCATGCTTCACAAGCTCAGCGAGTAATGCTTCAATATATTGTCTATCTTCACTGCCATGGAGTTGCACGGCACTGAGTCGGAGTGTTTTAACTAAATCAATAATTTTTTCATGTTCATCATTAACAAAAACACCAACGTACTCTAATTTAGATGAGGCTTTAATAATGCTTTTCGCCTGTTCTTTGGTGATATAACGGGGTGACTTTTTGGCAAAAATAAGTCCACCAAAACGTGCGCCAGCCTCGGCGGCGGCATGGGCATATTTAGCCTCGGTTAGCCCACAGACTTTATTATTACCATAAATGAGCTTTCTACAGGCTAAATCAATATCTTGGTATGGGTTGTTGTTAGGATCCATCAAAGAGCTACCGACTAAAAAGCCATCAACAGCCGGAGCTAATTCTCTCACTTGGTCGTGTGAGTAAATACCCGATTCAGAAATAATAATTCGATCGTCTGGTAAGTGTGGTGAAAATTCAAAAGTACGTGCTATATCGGTACTTAAATCACGTAAGTTACGGTTATTGATGCCAATCATTCGTGCATTCAATTTTATCGCTCTGTCACGTTCTTCTTCGGTAGATATTTCCGTTAAGATGGCTAAATTATATTTTTCAGCAACGGCAGATAGCTCAAGGTACTCTTCATCGGATAAAACACTGAGCATTAATAAAATAGCATCTGCTCCATAGTGTCTTGCTAAATAGATTTGATAACTATCAATAAAAAAATCTTTATTCAGTACCGGACATTTTACGGATTGCGTCACTATCTCTAGGTAGTCAAAGTTACCTTGAAAATATTTTTCATCCGTTAACACTGAAATAGCGGCCGCATATTTATCATAAACTTGGCAAATGGCTTTAACATCAAAATCAGTGCGGATCAGTCCTTTTGAAGGCGACGCTTTTTTACACTCAAGAATAAAGCCCGCGTAGGGTTTATCTTTAGTTCGGGTTAATGCCGCGTACATATCTTTAGTGGTTGGAACTAAATCGTTAATAAAACTTTCTAAAGGCTTCGTTATTTTTAGTGCGTCAATTTCAATACGTTTATCAATGACTATTTTTTCGAGGATATTGGCCATGTTATTTACTTTCTGCCTCTTTATTGACTGGTTTACTTACTTCTTTATTCGGCTCTTTATTAGAGAGAGCTACCAGCCTCTCTAATACTTGTAAGCCTTTACCTGAGACCAACACCTCGTTGGCTAATTGTGCTGCTGCTTCAAGTGAGTTTGCTTTGTCGTGCAGATATAAAAGTGCGGCGCAATTAATAATGACGGCAGCATTGTGCGCTTTTTCACCTTTACCTGACAAAATAGCTTTAATGATTTTGGCATTTTCTTCAGGTGTTCCGCCTTTAATTTCGGCTAAGGAGAAATTATTCAAACCAAAATCTTGTGGCTTAAGTGTGCGTTCAATCAGTTTATCATGTTTAATCTCAATAGCTTGGGTACTACCGTGTAAGGCGATTTCATCTAAGCCACTACCATGAACAACAAATGCACGTTTAACACCCGTTAATGTTAACGCTTTTGCTATCGGGAATAATAATTCAGGGGTATATACCCCCAGTAACATTATATTAGGTTTAGCGGGGTTAACTAATGGACCTAGGATATTGAATAAAGTACGAATACCCATAGACTTTCGCACAGGCGCAGCATGTTTAAAGCCAGAATGATAAGCAGGGGCGTATAAAAAGCATAGGTTTGTTTGCGCTAAGCAATTATGTGCTGTTTCAGGTGACATGGATAAATTAACGCCAAAGGCTTCAAGTAAATCGGCAGAGCCTGACATACTCGACACACTTCGATTACCGTGTTTTGCCATTTTTAAGCCACAAGCCGCGGCTAAAATAGCTGCGGTGGTAGAAATGTTAATGGTATTAGCACCGTCTCCGCCTGTGCCCACACAATCAGCGATGATATCATTTGGCTCACTTCGCGGTGGGAACAATGTCGCCGCATCACGAATAGCGATTGCTGCACCGGCTATTTCTTCAGGTGTTTCCCCTTTAATTTTTAGTGCGGTTAAGACACCCGCTAATAATGCAGGCTCTATATTGCCTTGAAGCACCTGTTGAAAAAAGTCATGGCTTTGCGCTTGCGTTAAATCATGGCCATTAACGAGTGCGGGTAAAATGGCAGGGATATCCGTTGGGACTATGTTTTGGGGGGTACTTTTAGCATACGTCATTTTATACTCCAGCCGCTTTGTTATTGAGTGATGTTGCTAACGTCAGTAAATAGTCAATACTCTGTGCTAATAAAGGCGTACCAAAGGTCGTTAATATTGACTCAGGGTGAAATTGAAAGGCCAATATTGCATCATCTTCATTGCTAATAGCCATGCACATACCCTTATATTCAGCGATAACGTCTAACGTTTGTGGAATATTCTTGCCTATCAATGAATGATAGCGAGCGACGGGTAATGGGTTTTGTATGCCGATGAAAGCACCCGTGCCACTGTGAGTTATATTTGATGATTTGCCATGCACTATTTCTTCTGCTCTATCTACTTTTCCACCGTAGTGTTCAATCAGTGCTTGATGCCCTAAACAAATACCTAACATAGGTATACGTCCCGCACATTTTTCAATTAAAGCCATTAAACAGCCCGCTTTATTTGGCGCACCAGGGCCAGGAGATAAAACGAGTAATACGGGCTCTGCAGTGAGTCGAGTGTGTTCGAGCATTTTATTAAAAATGAAATCTGCACTCAGCGTATTTCGATAAACACTTGGCTCAAAACCTAAACATTGAAATTCATCCACTAAGTTATAAGTGAAAGAGTCGAGGTTATCGAGCATAAATAATTTAGTCATGTGCCTGCTCCTTAGCATAAGTGTTTGCGGTGCTATTTGCGGCACTATTTGCAGAAATAATGGCATTGATAACTGCTTGGGCTTTTTGCCTTGTTTCGTTTGCCTCACTTAAGGGATCTGAATCGTAAACAACACCAGCACCCGCTTGAATTTGAGCCTTGTTATTTTTAACAAATGCAGAGCGGATAACAATACAAGTATCCATTTCACCCGTACCGGTTAAGTAACCAACCGCACCGCCATAGCTACCACGCCTTTTACCTTCAATTTCTCTAATAAGAGCGGTTGCTTTTACTTTAGGCGCACCCGATAGTGTGCCCATATTCATGCAAGCTTGATAGGCATGCAAGGCATCAAGTTCAGTTTGCAGGGTACCGCACACACGGGACACTAAATGCATAACATGAGAGTATCTATCTACTTTGAGTAAGTCTGCAACATAGCGCGTTCCTGGTTGAGAAACTCGGGCTACGTCGTTTCGAGCTAAATCAACCAGCATAATATGCTCGGCAGATTCTTTCTTATCTTGCCTAAGCTCAAGTTCAATACGACTGTCTAAATCGAGTGAGATATTACCTTGTTTATCAAAGCCGCGCGCTCTGGTGCCGGCGATAGGGTAAATTTCTATATGGCGATTACTGGCTTGATATTTTAATGCTGATTCAGGAGAAGCGCCAAAGATACAGAAGTCACTATCTTTTAAATAAAACATGTAAGGACTCGGGTTACTTAATTTTAATGCTTTGTAGGCGGCAACAGAATCAAAGCAGGGCAGGGTAAAAGTACGAGAGGGAACCACTTGAAAAATATCACCTGCTCTGATGTTTTCTTTTAATTGCTCAACTATCTCGCAAAAACCCTCATCGCTAATATCCACTTGTAATGCTTCATTGACTGCTTGATTGTCGTTAATCTCAACCAGAGAAGGACTTAATAATGCCACTTGCTGCGAATTAATCGGGCTGTTGAGGGCTTCTTTAATGTTGGCAACGCGATTCGCTATGGCCAAATGATTCTGTTTAGTCTTGTCAATATCATTATCAGTAAAGGCATTACCAATAATTTCAGTTTGTTGCAATTCATGGTCGATAATAACTAACGTTTCCGCTAGGTAATAAACAAAATCTGGGCAGGTGTTTTCACTGTCAGCAACTGCGGGTAATTCTTCAGCGATAGCCATAAGATCAAAAGCAAAAGCCCCCCCTAAAAATACAGAAAAAGGGTGTTTTTTTTCGTTAGTCAGTTGATTGAATAATCGTAAGCTATGAAATGGATTTATTGCGCTTAGCCGAGTTTTTTCATCTAAGTCGGTAGCGACCTTATCAAAGGTAGCTACAAATGACCTTTTATCATCAGAAAAATTAATTTTTGCATGAGGGATTAACTCTGTCGCCGCAAAGTGGAGGGCAGACTCGCCGTTACTCGATAATGAGGTAAACGTTACCGCATGGCCATTACAAACAATTTTTACTGCCGCATCCGTTAATAATAAGCTTTTTAATAAATGTTTTTTATCAATCTCGGCAGATTCTAATAAAATATTATGCTGTTTTTGGTGGCATAATAATTGATAAACACTTAAAGGGTCATTTTGATAGCAGGTACTATCTTCAATGGTAGTCACGCCACCATCGAATTTATTGGGTAATTTATAAGTCATTTTGAATGCTTCTATAGAGTATATTTAAAGAAATGTTGTCAACCGGCATAAATAGGCAAGAGCCACCAAAGGAACCATGTTTTTGTTTTCATTATTTAATCCTCGCTAAGTGGTCAATTAATTAATGTACTGGTATAAATATATCTCGAACGCTTTAACGAGAAAAACCCGCTAAAATGAGCGGGTTTTTATTTGAAATTTGTTTGATCTTTTTTAGATGCACGCAATTATCACAACCCAATTATGTCGAGTTATGCCACCACCAATTTAATGTCATGTTATTGCTTGTTGTGTTCATCTTTATGTGCCTTTTTTTACTCTGTCTGAGTTTACTGTATCTTATTTACTTTCAGTAAAAAGTATCATTATTTACGTGTTATCAGTAAACTTACGGTAAGACAATGATCTACCCTTATAGAAGACCTTATTATGGCGTTGCTGTCAACCATTGATTTTCCTCATCAGATAGTAGAAATGACAGGTTTTGCTCATAAACGAATTGATTTGCACAGTCATACTCATTACTCCGATGGTAGTTTAACACCACAAACCTTAATAGACCGAGCCGTTAATTATCAAATTGATGTTTTAGCTATCACGGATCACGATACCGTTGCCGCGCTTGATATCGCACAAAGCTACATCGATGAAAAAAAAATACCACTGACATTGATTAATGGCATTGAAATATCAACCTTATGGCAAGGTTTTGAAATTCATATTGTCGGCCTAAATATTGATAAAAATAATGCGGAACTCAAGTCACTGATCAAACAACAACAGCAAGCAAGAGAACAGCGTGCAACCTCAATGGGTGATCAACTGGCAAAGTGTGGTTTTCCAAGCATTTATGCTGATGCTAAGGCACTCGCAGGGCTGGGCTCTATCACCCGTGCTCATTTTGCCAAAGTACTACACCAACAAGGGCATGTTAGTACTATGCAACAAGCTTTTGATAAATATATTGGAAAAAAAGGCTCAAAAGGTCAACGTGCGTATGTCAAACCTAACTGGTGTAGTATAGAGGAAGCTGTTCAGGTAATACATCAAGCAGGTGGAAGTGCTGTTATGGCGCATCCCATTAGATATGATCTTTCTGCTAAGTGGTTACGACGTTTAATTGTTAACTTTAAAGAAGAGAAGGGTGATGCTTTAGAGGTGGTTTTACCGCAAATGAACCCAGAAAAAAGAAAGATAATGTTAAGTTATTGTCAAGAATACGACTTATATGCCTCCATGGGATCTGATTTTCATCACCCGAATAAATGGAGTGATTTAGGACGTAACCTGACGATGCCTGTTGGTGCTAAACCTGTTTGGGCACAATGGCAATAATTTAACATGCCTATGTAATTTACTCAGGAGGTCTTTGTAAGCGTCATCTTTGAAGTCTCTCATCGAAGATCCATTGCACTTTAAAGACTGGATCCCCGATTAAAACACCACGGGGATGACGATCCTGAGCCAAGTGCAAAGGCAATAATTTAATGAAACAGCTAGTTAGCAAAGAAACAAAAAAGTTAAAACAAGGTTTTTTAATGATTTACAAGTAAACAAGATAAGTAGTATTAACTGACAATAAATACTAGAGAGCAAAATGAATTTTAATCAAAAGGATTAACTCATGAGTCAGTTTTTTTATGTACACCCGGATAATCCCCAAGGTCGTTTAATGAGACAAGCGGCAGATATTATTAAACAAGGTGGGGTGATTGTTTACCCAACCGATTCTGGTTATGCCTTAGGTTGTCATTTAGGTGATAAAAAAGCATTAGAACGAATCTGTCGGATCAGAGAGATAGACAAAGATCATAACTTTACTTTGGTGTGCCAAGACCTTTCGCAATTATCAGAATATACACAGGTAGATAATAGTGCTTATCGGTTATTAAAAGCTAATACCCCTGGCCCATATACCTTTATTTTCAAAGGCAGTAAAGAAGTGCCTAAAAGGCTATTAAACCCAAAAAAGAAAACTATTGGCATTAGAGTACCTGATAATACAATCGCACAAGCCTTGTTGACTGAACTGGCAGAGCCTATAATGTCTACCAGTTTGATTATGCCCAAACAACAGATGGCTGAGTGTGATCCTGAGCAGATTCGAGATTTATTAGAACATCAAGTGGAGCTTATTATTAACGGGGGTTACTTAGGGGAGCGCCCGACCACTGTTATTGATTTTTCTAATGATAATATTGAAGTATTACGCGTAGGAGAAGGTGACCCTTCGCCATTTCAGTAATCTAGTTAAATAGCATTTAACCTTGCTTTTAATTAGGCAATTGAGCCGTAACAATGAGCCAGAAGTTAGCTACTAGGGAGCGACTACTGACGAGAGAGAGTAAAAATTATGATGGTTGATAAGAAAAAAAATGCGAGAAAAGATGACGCCAAGGATAATAAATATGGCACACGCGGTACTGAGAAAAAAGGTACAGCTAAAAAGGGCTTGCCTAAGAAAGGTATCGCTAAAAAAGGGCTGGCTAAGAAAACGTCAGAGAAAGTAGAAAAAGTTAACTTTCAAAAAGCAACGCATACTGACTCGGAGAAAGTACAAAAAGTACTCGCCCGTGCAGGTAAAGGCTCTCGCCGTGAAATGGAAAAAATGATCGGTGAAGGTCGTGTGAGTATTGACGGTAAAGTCGCTTTTCTCGGTGACAGAATAACGGGTACTGAACAAATTCGACTTGATGGTCATCCTGTTAAACTCACTGCACAAGATGAAGATATCTGCCGCGTACTTATGTATAACAAACCCGAAGGTGAAATGTGTACGCGTAAAGATCCAGAAGGACGGCCTACGGTTTTTGATCGGCTACCACCGTTAGAAGCTGGCCGCTGGGTTGCTGTCGGTCGTTTAGATATCAATACCTCGGGCATGTTATTATTTACTACCGATGGCGAGCTAGCGAACCGCTTAATGCATCCATCACAAAAAGTTGAGCGAGAGTACGCTGTACGTGTCTTTGGTGAAATTAACGAAGCTATGTTACAAACACTGCGTAAGGGGGTTAAATTAGAAGACGGTATGGCGCGTTTTCAAAAAATAACTTACCGTGGCGGAGAAGGGCGAAACCATTGGTTTCATGTTGTTTTATCTGAAGGTCGTAATAGAGAAGTTCGTCGTTTATGGGAAAGCCAAGACGTACAGGTAAGCCGTCTTATACGCGTTCGCTACGGTGATTTAGAGATGCAACGTCAATTACCACTTGGCGGATGGCGAGAGTTACCGTTAAAAGACGTTAACTATTATCGTCAATTGGTCAATTTACCCGCTGAAACTGTTAGCAAAGTGAAGGTTGGTGAAAAAGCAATGGATAATGCAAAAAGTCGCCGTATTCGCCGCTCAGTTAAAAAACATCAACAACGTCACCAGCAAAGTACTCGTCGACGTCATAAGTAGGCATTGTAGAAATAAAACTATGCATTATCAATTAATTGAAGATCAGCAAAGCTTAAATGAATTATGTGAACAACTCCTTAACGCTGAGGTATTAGCGATAGATACAGAGTTTGTTCGAACGCGTACACTTTATGCTAAATTAGGTTTGCTTCAGGTATGCGATGGGGAACAGATAGCACTCATTGACCCCCTTGCTATAGAGGACTTAAGCCCTTTTTGGCAATTACTAACCAACGAAAAAATCACTAAAGTTTTACATGCGTGCTCTGAAGACCTAGAAGTTTTTTTGACCGCAGGGCATTGCAAACCCGTGAATTTTATTGATAGCCAAATCATGATGTCATTTTTAGGTCATGGTTTGTCCATCGGTTATGCTGCCATGGTAAAGCATTTTACGGGCATAGAATTAGATAAATCGGAATCACGAACGGATTGGACAAAAAGACCCTTAACGGAGAAGCAACTGGTTTATGCTAGCGCCGATGTTGATCATTTATTCGATATATACCCTAAATTATTAGCCGAAATTAACCAGACTGGATTTTTAGCTTATGCTCAATTAGAAACACAGAGCATGATAAATAAGAAATTTACTCCGATAAATGAAGATGAGTTGTATCTTAATCTTAAGATGAATTGGCGACTAAATCCTATGCAGTTAAACGCATTAAAATACTTGGCAAGTTGGCGCTTTCAGCAAGCAAAAAAACGTGATTTGCCTATCGGTTTTGTTGCTAAAGATCATACCTTGATGGCTTTAGCTCAAAGTAACCCCACGAGTGTCAGTGCAATGCTTATACTTGAAGGCGTTGAAGTACTTGATATTCGTCATAAAGGTAAAGCAATGTTAGCCGTTTTAAGTCAATCGAGTAAAGCGGATGTAAGTAGCTACCCTGAAAAAATAAACCGCCTCGATGAGTATCCCGGTTATAAACAAATCTTTAAACAGGTAAAGGCATTTTTAATAGCCAGTGCCAGTCGCAATGGTCTTGCCATAGAAAATGTTGCCTCTAAAAAGCAGATTAATCAATTTTTAACTTGGCAGTTCAACCTTAATAATGCCCAAGAAAATAGCATTGAACAGGTTGATTTATTATCAAGTTGGCGTAAAGGGTTATTTGGTGATGACTTATTAATATTTGCTCAACAAGGTTATAAGTAGCAGGTAATAGGTAAGGGTTTATCCCTGCATTAATTGAATAGATAAATAAGGGAAGTCTCAATAAACATGGGCTGTATCGGTTTTGGAGACAGTAATTTTAAGTTTGCTGTCTATATTGAAAATAGGCCAAGCATGTTTGAATATAAGGGTTTATCGACCCTTGTGCCGCTTAGCCTTGGTGAAATTGATGCGATTAACCAATGTTGCGGTAATGGTTGGCGAAAAGTATTTAATGTTTATGCGAAGTTACTTTATGCGTTGAATCAAAAATATTTTAATTTTTCAGCTAAGGCATTAACATGGCAAGCGTATCGAGATCACTATTTATTACAAGCCCAAAGTGACACCGCGTTGTTATTTTCAGCACCAAACTTACTTTCATCTCAATTAAGTTATGCTCCCTTATCTTCTACGCAAGTCATGGCTAAACGAATAAATCCCCCCAAAAAAGAGGTTGTGCATATAATTTGTGGTAAAGGTCACGCTAAGGCATTAATAAAAAGTGGCAAACTCATTGATAACTTAGTTTGGCTTGATAATGACTTTGCCATTGATAGTAAAAACAAACTTATTGTCTGTCCTTACTTTGATTACCGCCAACTCAGTGATATTAAAATTGAGCGCTTGTCTGCTTTATTACTCTCATTAGTATGGAAATAGTGTGAAAGGACTGAACTGAAAAATACTTTATATAATCAATCACTTAATTACAAAGGTCTAGCACTTAATTATTTACATCGGTACTTTGCTCGAAAAGATATGTGATTTATGTACGAGAGGAGAATGAGTAACAGCAAAGTATTACTGTTAATGAGGCTTGGCGAAAGAGTTTACTCTAATATATTTAGGATATGGACATTGTCTTCTCTGTTCAATAAGACGGTTTCCTACATTATAATAGTATGATTTTATGTTGAATATTGCTGAAGTGATAAAGGTGACCTTCACAATAATAGAAGGGTCTACGCGTCTTGCTTGTTTACTCAGCGGCACTAAATTAGAACAGAGCCAAACTGTATAAACGAAAATAATATAGCCCAGTAATAGCACTATTGTAATAAATAATGAAATTTTACTACAATAGTGAATAAACTCAAGTATAATGTTGCCTATAAAAGGTACTGATTTATAAAAAACAAGGATGTTGATTATTTGAACCGAGACTTATTTTTCATCATCTTTGTAATGAACCCTGAAGCATCCACAGGCTCTAAAAAATTAATGTAAGTAAAGTATTACCGGAATCTCTCAATATGTATATCCTTGCGACAACAGTTAGCGCTTTTCTCTTCGCTTTGTTAGCAATTAAGTTTTTTAATCCTGTCGCACTAGAAATTGGTTTAGTTGATAAGCCTTCTGAGCGTAAGCAACACGCGGGACATATCCCCCTTATTGGTGGTATTTCAATGTTTTTAGCGGTTCTCGCTGCTAGCTTGTTATGGTTGCCTAATACCTTAGAGCTGCGTATGTACCTCATTGCTTCCGCAATGATGGTGTTTATTGGTGCCTTAGATGACAAGTTTGATCTACGCGTAAGAGTACGCCTTATTGGGCAGATTATTATTGCCAGTTTGATGATATATGGTGTTGGAGGTTATATTTATAACCTTGGGAACTTATTTGGCTTTGGTGATGTTACGCTAGGACCTCTAGGCATTCTATTTACTTATCTTGGTATCATTGTTGTTATCAATGCCTATAATATGATTGATGGCATTGATGGCCTGATTGGCAGTTTAAGTATCAATACTTTTACTTCAATTGCTATTCTATTTATCATGAGTGGTAAATCAGGTTACATAAGTTATCCGTTAATACTTGCTACCGCCACACTACCTTACTTGATGTACAACCTAGGCTTATTTGAAAAATTCTTTAATAAAGAAACTCAAAAAATATTTATGGGTGATGCGGGCAGTATGTTTGTTGGTTTAAGTGTTATTTGGTTACTCATTATGGGTACTCAAGGAGAATATGCCTCTTTTCGTCCAGTGACAGCTTTATGGATTTGTGCTATTCCCTTGATGGATCTGTTAGCTATTGTGATGCGTAGATATAAAAACGGTAAATCACCCTTTAAGCCTGATAGAGACCACCTACATCATATAATACAAAAAGCGGGTTTAACCTCTCGTCAAGCACTTGTCGTTATATCAACAACGGCACTTGTTATGTCATTAATAGGTTTAGTGGGCGAATATTTTTATGTCGCGGAGTCGATAATGCTGATAGGTTTTCTTGTTATGTTTGTACTCTATGTTGTGGTAATTAAAAAAATAACAACTTTGATAAGGCGATAAGTTTTACTGTTATATCAGGGGGGCTCCCACATAAGTGAGTGATTTTTTATCCATAGTTTAATCTATTTTCCATAAATGAAGTGTAGCAACCAACCGTTCTTACGGTTCTTAAATATTAAGAATTTTTAATGGGGATAAAATGCAGAACGTTAAATCAAGCCTCAATGAATACCGCTTCTGAACTAAAGCACAAAATAAATTAATTCCAATGCCATTAATTAACTTCCCATTTATATCCAGTCTATAGAACCTAATTCCATCACTCTAGGGGTCTATATATGGCAGATTCAACTCTGAAGTGCATAACCGCTACGCAGCGATAGCTGCCATGTGTTCAGCCATTAATTTAGCTGGAGTTTGGTAATTTAGTTTTTTCTGGGTCTGTCATTTAGCTTTACTATTATACCGTGAACTTCTGATAGCGATACTTTTTTGAAGTCTCTAGATTTAGGCTAGTATTGTCGCAATAATCCATTGGTATTTTCATTCAATCCTTGTTGCCATGAACAATAAGGATCTGCAAAGTATACATTTCAAATCCTTAGCCATCTTTTCATGGTAAGAAAACTCTTTACCATTATCTGCTGTGATTGTTAATACTGCTATTTCAAACGATTTCAACAACGCAATGGTTGCTGCTGTTACTGTCTTCGCTGATTTGTCATCGACACGGGTAGAGACGGTAAAACTGGTTTTACGCTCTACAATAGCAACCAACGCGCCACTGTGCCCTTTACCTATAACTAAATTAATTTCCCAGTCACCAATTCTACTTTTATCATCAACAACCTCTGGCCGTTCATCAATACTCACGCGGTTCTTAATAAACCCTCTGCCTGCTTGTTTCTCTTTACTGCGAATTGAAACGATAAATGATCAGCTAAAAAAAAATTCTCCAGTTGAACACAGTCGACATCGAAGTGAGACAGGATTTATGTTGAATGTAATTTCAGGAATAGTGGCTTATTGTCTTAAAGAAAAAAAGCCACGTATTAAATTATCACCGAGTGAATTTGGACTGATGCTAGCTTAAAAGCGTGATCGCTTAAGCAGATCTCAGGTTA
>JBAHZW010000013.1:0-16421 GCA_037132835.1 Colwellia sp.
GCATATAAGTAACCTTGTACGTACGGACAAGCTAAAGAACTAAGTACATTAGCCACCGCTTCTGTTTCTACTCCTTCGGCAATCACATCTAAGCTTAACGCCTTACCTAAGGCTATAATAGCGGCAGAAAGCGCGAGATCTTCCTGAGATGATAATATATTTTGTATAATAGATTTATCTATTTTTATTATATTCACTGGGAATGCGCGTAAATACGAAATAGAAGAATGCCCAATACCAAAATCATCTACTGAAAATTTAACCCCTAGTTGAGATAGTCGATTCAACCGACCTACTGTCTTGGCGGTAATAACTAAGGGTTTACGTTCAGTTAATTCAATGGTTAATTTCTGCGCCAAATTAGGTGTTATATTCACGTATTTTTCAACCAATTCAGTAAATTCATCTGAATTAAACTGATTTGCCGAGGCATTGATAGAAATATGTCGATCCTCTATTCCCTGTGCAGACCATTTTTCTAATTGCAAACATACTTGTTTAAAAACCCAAACACCTATTTTAAATATTAAAGAACTCTCTTCTGCTACTTCAATAAAGACTTCCGTATTATGAAAGCCCTTTGCACCATTGGGCCATCTCAGTAGCGCTTCGTAGGATTTTATTTTTCCAGACGTTAAAGTAATTATGGGCTGATAATGTAAACATAATAGGTTGTTATCAATGGCCGTATTTAACTCTAGCTCCAATTGATGTTTAGTTATCGCTTTTTGATGTAACTGCTGATTGTAAAAACTATACTTATGAGGACCAAGTGCTTTCGCTTGATACATAGCTCTATCACTATGATCGATTAGCTCACTTGCTATTTGTGTATCATTAGGAAAAATAGCGATGCCCACACTGGTTGTGACTGAAATTGACTTACTGTTAATTTTAATAGGATCATGGAAAACACCCATGATATTTTCCACTAACTTAACAAAATCAGTGTCACTCTTGACATCCTTTAGCAACAATGAAAATTCATCTCCTCCTAATCTCGCCACAAAATCTGAACTGCGGGTTGAATGCTTTAAGCGCCGAGCAATTTTGATCAACAGCTGATCACCCGCTGGATGTCCATAATGATCATTAACAGATTTAAAATCATCTAAATCTAAAGTCACTAAAGCAAACTTTTTTCCCGAACGTTTACTTTCTTCAATTGTTTTAATGAGTAACTCTTGAAAAATACTTCGATTATACAAACCGGTCAAACCATCAAAATGCGCTAACCTTGCTAGTTTAGCCTCAAGACATTTACTCTTTAAGGAATAACGAAATGTCCGTTCAAGCAAATGAGCGCTTAACTCACTTTTAATCAGGTAATCATCAGCACCCTGCTCCATTGCATCAAGATCTGTTTGATAATCCTCAATACCCGATAACATGATAATGGGTGGCGACGTTTCAAATTGTTTTTTTATCTCGATAATCAAGCCTGCGCCTAATTCGGCGCCTAAGCGATTGTCTAAAAAATAAAAATCAAAGCGCTCTTTAGCTATTTTAGCTTTAGCCGATTGGAAATCTTCCGCCCAAATAATAGCATCAAGTTCACCAAGCGCTTCCCATAATAAGTCCTTAAGTAAAATATAATCCTCTTCGTCATCCTCGACAATAAGTACCTTAAATTTAGAATATTTTCCCATGATTAATATTTCTTACTGTCTAGTGTTTTGGGTAAAGAAACGAGATTAAACCAGTAATAGGTAATAGATTTCATCATTTCCACTAAGTTATCAAATGAGACGGGTTTAATAATAAAAGAGTTGCTCCCCATATCATAAGTTTGCGCAATATCGGTATCGGCTTTTGAGGTAGTTAATACGATGATTGGAATAGAACAAAATTTTTCATGCTTTTTTAGCTTAGCCAACACTTCTCTGCCATCCATTACTGGCATATTTAAATCTAATAAAATTAACCCTGGCAGTGGTTCTTCAACTAAATGACTGTAGGCAGCTTCACGGTTTAAATATTGCAATAATTCTTTGCCATTGAGAGTAAAATCTATCGGGTTTCCCAAGCTAGCTTCTTCTAACGCATCACTCACTAGTAGTTGATCATCGGGATCATCATCACACATATGTATTTTTATTGGGATTACATTTTTATTCATAAATCTTCCTCAACTATATTCTTATACTTTAAATAATAAAATAAAGCATGTGCCTTTATTTAATTCAGCTTCAACGGTTATCATGCCATGGTGTTTTTCCATTATTTTTTTACAAATCGCCAAACCCATACCTGTACCTTGATACTGGCTGCGGCCGTGTAAACGTTGGAACACTTCAAATATTTTCGTCGCGTATTCTTGTTCAAAGCCAATGCCGTTGTCTTGAATGTTAATTTGCCAATACGCTCTATTTTCAACAACAACTTGTTGACTGGTTATATTAATTACAGGTAATTCATCCTCCTTCGCGAACTTCAATGAATTTGATAATAAATTTAAAAACACCTGATACAATTTATTCGGCTCAGCCAAAACATGAGGTAATTTGTCGACCTTAATCTGTGCAGATTTTTCTAGAATGCTAATATGTAAATCATCAAGCACATTAACTAAGACAGCATTTAAATCTGTTTTTTGAAGGCAATAATCTTTATTACCCAGCTGAGAAAGTTTCAATAAGTCATCAATTAAACACCGCATCCGTATCGATGAATTTTGCATTCTGTTAATATAATCAATGGATTTTTCATCACCCCTTATTACAATTCGTTTATGCAAGCGATCACCAAATGCTTGTATTTTACGTAATGGCTCTTGTAGATCATGAGAAGCAATATAAGCAAATTTTTCTAACTCTGCATTCGATTGTGTTAACAGACTATTAGCAAGATCTAATTCAAATGCTTTAATATTTAATTCTTCATAGGTAGCTTTTAATTGCTCATGCTGTGCTATACGCGCTTTATAGGTTTTTTGGTAATCTAATACCAGCCCAGCCAAAGGGATCACATAAGCAATAATTTTTAAAAAGTGA
Source organism: Colwellia sp. (assembly GCA_037132835.1). Classification (GTDB taxonomy): domain Bacteria; phylum Pseudomonadota; class Gammaproteobacteria; order Enterobacterales; family Alteromonadaceae; genus Colwellia. The sequence continues at coordinate 2,994 of JBAHZW010000013.1, forward strand.
GCGATATTAAAATCACTATCAAATAACCGTTGTGATCCAAAGACCACATGAAGTTCAACGACAACTTCAGGTAAAGCACTTAATAACAAAGCCGAGGCAAATATACTGGGATAACGTTTAGCAAATAATGGATATATAATCAAACCCGCAAATAGAAACAATATCAATGGTAAAATATCATAAGGGCGATGAATGATTGAGTCTGGAAATTGAATTTGTGGCAGGTTATAGCTAGTGACTGAAAAATAGATAAAAATATAACCTAACGATGCAAAGATTAGGCTGGTAATAATAATAATTTTCATACCATTTTTGGCTTTTATCTTTCGACCAGACAAAAACATACCAACACCGCTAATCATAATAATCGCATTAAAAGTCCGTGATAACGCCCAAGTGGATGGGATAAAATCGTTGTTTTCAGCAACCGAACTTATTAACCGAGTCGCCGCTAATGTATGAAAGGCATCCATAACGCCCGCACAAAACAAGGCAACACCAATAACAGGTGTAGTGATATTATTGGTGATAGAATAATGACAAAAAGCTAATAAAACCACGAAAATAGCGGCACTAAATGCCGTCCACTCTAGTAATGCATGAGTAAAACTTCCCGATAACTGATAAAAAATTTCATCGGTTGTCACAAACACAGGTACTGATGTTTGGCTCGTTACCGCAACTTGCAGGGCATTACCAAAGTCAACACCAAACAATTGCAGAAGAAAAGGCAGCACACAAATAATAATAACGGCAATAACAATAGAGCGGGGTAATCTATGTTTATCTTCAATATGAAACAGTTTAAACATCTTCACTTGGTTATGTTAAAAATAATTTGTTGAGTATAATACAGTGTGTTGATTTTGGTTTTTTATTTGTAAATGATAGTTTAATTAAGGGTAAACAAATTATGTTTACCCTCCTTTAATGGAATAAAATGTTTTGCTAACTTAGAGCTATGCTTTAGGTTAGTGGACATCGGGGGCGTTTCTAAAAGGAGTTAACTTAATAATAGATAAGAGGTTTACATGCAAGAGCTTGTCATCTTGAGCACCATTCTCTCCAATCAATGCCCTGCCTCTAAGCCTTTTAAATCTCGCTGAGTGGGAAGAAATTTAGTGGGATTGGTATAAAGTCATTTTAATGCTAGCTAAATCATGCGCCTTCAGGTGGAACAGGGATATACCCGTTACCCATCAAGATGCATGTTTCAGAGTGCACCTCAAGTGGAACGGGTATATGATCTATAATGCTCGCATTAAAATGTTGCGGCTTATTGCTAAGGTTATCTCACCTTGCTCGCCTAGTGCAATCATCCCATGTTGCTCTAATCGTTCCATCAGTAAATCGATGTCATGGCTACCGACATTAGCCTCAGATAACCGTGTCGGTACTTGCATTTTTTCAAAAAAGGCTTCCGTTAAAGCAATAGCTTGATCAATACGTTCATTATCGCTACCTGCAGTTATTTGCCATACACGCGTTGCATATTGCAGTAATTTTTCACGCTTCTGTTCACGACGCTCTTTCATCACGGCAGGTAAAACAATGGACAAGGTGCGAGCATGGTCAATTCCAAAAGCACCGGTTAATTCATGCCCTATCATATGCGTTGACCAGTCTTGAGGTACACCCGCGCCAATAAGGCCATTAAGTGCCATTGTGGCCGACCACATAATATTAGCGCGAACGTCTTCATCGTTTTTTGTCATTGGCGATAAAGCTTTAGGTCCCTCTTCAATCAAGGTAAGTAACAAGCCTTCACTGAAGCGATCTTGTACTTTACCGTTGACGCTATAAGTTAAGTATTGCTCCATGGTATGAACAAAAGCATCGACAACCCCATTACTAATTTGGCGATCTGATAAAGATAACGTCACGCTAGGATCTAACACAGCAAACAAAGGGCGAACGACAGGGCTCGAAAAAGGTAACTTATTACCCTCTCGTGTTACCACAGAGTTACCATTACTTTCAGAGCCCGTAGCAGGTAAGGTTAATACCACACCAATAGGTAATGCTTGTGTTACCGCCTGCTGCTTAGCAAGGATATCCCAAGGATCTTTGCCTTCAAAAAGTGCTGCTGCGGCAATAAATTTAGCACCATCAACAACAGAGCCGCCTCCAACGGCAAGCAAATAATCAATGTTTTTTGCTTTAATAATGGCTTGCGCTTTCATTAAAGTACTATAAGTTGGATTTGGCTCAATACCCGAAAACTCGAACCAAGTATGTTCGGTCAAGGCATCAACCACTTGTTGATAAACGCCATTACCTTTAATTGAACCACCGCCATAAACCAGTAATACTCGTGCGTTTAAAGGGATTTCTTGTGCAATAACTTCAATTTTTCCTTTACCAAAATTAATCTTTGTGGGGTTATGAAAACTAAAATTTAACATGGTGACTCCGCTATTTTATCGAGATAAGTGAATTGAGTAATCCTAACAGGGCAAGATCACGAGTGAGTATATTTTACTCTTTATGCTTACTAAGCGGTAAATAATGGCTGACACTAATCGCGGAGCGATGGCCAACTGTTATTTTTCCGTTTAAGTGACTTATTATGGCGATTCTAATCTTTACTTTCTTCATTAATCACTTCTTTTAATGCCAGTGTGCCATTAATCGCAGAAGGAAATCCTGAATAAACACTCATTAAAATCATTATTTCTCGTATTTCTACTTGGCTTACGCCAATATTTAACCCCACTTTAATATGGAACTTAAGCTGTGAGGGTGCAGTACCCATTGCAGTTAAAGCTGCAATCGTAGCAATTTGCCGGTACTTAAAATCTAAAGCAGGCCTTGAGAATATATCAGCATAACCGTATTCAATAACAAATTTTGCCATATCAGGTGAAATATCCTTAAAAGTTTGCTCTAAGTTTTCAACTTGATTTGGATTAAGCCTCTTTAATTTCTCGGCACCAAATTCATAACGTGTAGTGTTTTTAGGAATAGCTGACGATTTAACAATACCTTTTTTATCTTTTTTACCTGCCGACTTACGATCCTCTACCACCTCTTTTAACGCTAACATGCCATTAATGGAGCTAGGAAAGCCCGAATAAACAGACATTTGTAATATCACTTCTTGAATTTCAGCAATATTACAACCCACATTCAATGCCCCATGTATATGCACCTTTAACTGTGGCGTAGCATTACCCATTGCGGTCAGTGCTGCAACAACAGCAATCTCTTTTGCTTTGAGATCTAATTCTTTCCGGCTATAAACATCACCAAATGCGTATTCAATAATGTATTTTCCTAAGTCTGGTGATATATCACTTAAGCTTTCAAGCACCCTTTCTCCGGCTTCTTTATCAATAAACTTTAAATTTTTTAATCCTGTTTCATAGCGTTCATATAAAGTTGTCATATTAGCCTCTACTCATTAATGTAAAATAACTAGCTTAATTCTTAGAGTAAGCTCTAAGTCAATCCTTTAATTCGTTATTAATAAACGTTCAAAAGCTCTGAATATTTATAAGGCAAGGTTGACTTACCTCTAAATATAGTTACCATGGTAACTATATTTAGAGGTATGTAAAGGATAAGATAATGAATAAACATACATTTGTTTTTGCAAAAATAACCCCTAAACCTGAATACTTTGAAGTATCACAAGAAGCTATTAAGGAAATTATATCAAAAACTCGAAATGAATCTGGATGCTTAAACTTTACACTCCATGAGGATGGTGCAGGTAGTTTGTACCTATACGAAGAGTGGATTGACGATAAAGCTTTAGAGCACCACCATAAAATGCGTTATACAAAAACAGTTTTTGAAGCTTACACAGACTGGCTGGCGACTCCCCCTGAAATAACTAAGCTGACTAAACTAGCTTAAGGAAATGTATGTTTTTTCTAAAAGAACTTCCAACCAAAGCAATGCTTGATAAATACACAAGTACGTTATCAAGTCATGAGAAAAACTCAATAACTGAAGCTCTCAGTATAATGAGAAAAGCAAGTCTATTAGTGAGGAGTATAGAAACCTATTTTTGTGCCAATGACCTTTCTCAACTAAGATTTTTAATCCTTATTGTTATTGATCGTGAACCGAATAGAACTAGCCTCTATGCACATGAAATAGCATCACGTTTAGACGTATCACGACCCGTATTAACAAGGACGTTAAAAAGATTAATTGAGGATGGCTTACTGACTTCGAGTCATGATGAAACAGATAAAAGAGCAAAGAAAATAGCATTGACAGAAAAAGGAATTACCTGCTTATCGAAGGTTCTCCCTGGATATTTTTATGAAATAAATAAGTTAATGGAATAAATATGAAAAAAAAGATAGTTAGAATAATTTTAACTTGGCTGTGTGTTTATCCCATTGTGACACTACTAATTTTTATACTCTCAACCCTCGATTTTCAATTAGCCCTGTGGCAACAAACTTTGGCAATAACAATAATTTTAGTGCCTATGATGGTATTAATCATTGCCCCTAAAGTAAGTGTTGCGATAGCACGAGTGGCACAATAGTCGGCACATAACGCCCGCATCTGCAATCGTTGCGCAAAGAGTAGAAAGAAAATGAGGGATAACTGATTTTAGCGCATTGGCATGGGTATTTATTTTCATACTCTATAGTCACAGGTAGTCTCTGGCCACAAGCACCAATGAACAATCATTTGATCTTCGCCCGCAAAAGTCGCACAATCCTGCCTGCTTGGTAACCTGCTTTTACGGAAATAAACCACTAAGGTAAGCTAAGCGTTCATCATAAGAGTAGCTGCCATGAATTCAAGAATACAACTGAGTAAAGAAGACCTGAGAGTAAATAAACCCACACGAGATGAATACTTAACCAAGCCTAAAACACCTGTCGTCGTCGTATTAGACAATGTCACTAATAGCTATAATATTGGCTCTTTTATTCGCTTGGCTGATGCTTTTGCCATAGAAAAAATCATTATCTGTGGTGAGTTGACTATTTCAGATAAAAAGCTGAAAAAAGCCTCTAGAAATGAAGCTAAGTGGGTTTGTATTGAATATAGCAATAGCACAACGACAAGCTTACAAAAATTGTTAGCTGAAGGTTATGGTATTTATAGTGTTGAGTTATGTAAAGAGTCTGTTGATTATAGTGAGGTTTCCTACCGCTCACCCTGTGCATTAGTGCTAGGCAATGAGCGAAAAGGTGTCAGTGAAGCCGCACTGCAATTAAGTCACCAACAAATACACATCCCCATGTTTGGTATGGGTAATTCACTCAATGTATCAACCGCGGGCGCGATTGTCTTGGCTGAATGTGCCAATCAAATGAGAAAAAATCACCTACCTAACTTGCGATGACTATAGCGAGTTACTTGTAGTTAGCTAAGAGCTTATCCACCTTAGCTTTAGTGGTTTTAGCCAGCTTTTGCACCAGTGAAAAAGGCACTGTATCACTATCTATTTTTTGCTGAATATCCTCGATCATCACTAACCAAAGTTTTGCTGTCATTTCAGCATCATATAATGCCCTATGGAAGTGACCGTTAGAGGCAATGCCATGGTAATTAATTAATGTGGCTAACTTATGGTTTGGTGCATTTTGGACTAACCGACGTGATAACAATAAAGAGCAGGCAAATTGACCATCATAACTTGAGGATATTCGTTTTAATTCACACTCTAAAAAACGTTTATCAAACGAGGCATTATGCGCCACAAGGTTTTGTCCTTGAATAAAATGTGAAAAACGTGTCATCACTTCATGACAAGGAGCTGCTTTACTTAACATTTCGTTGGTGATACCCGTGTAATTTTCAATAAAATAACTGATTCGTCGCCCTGGATACATAAGCTCTTGAAAACGGTCGACGACAATACCATTGTCAATTTTAACCGCACCTATTTCAATGGCCCTATCGCCACTGTTAGGAGAAAGCCCTGTCGTTTCAAAATCGAGAATAATTAAAGAGTTTGCATTCATAAAATAGCGACAACTTACGGATGGTTATTATAAAAAATGAATAAATATTTTTTCTAAATGACGAGCCAAGCTTGTCACTTACAGGTTATTGAGGATATGGTATCAGTTATTACGGTAAAAATGGCCTTCGTAACTTGATACTTGAGATTTAAAAAGCAATAAGCCAATAAAAAAGGTCACCGCATTGGGTGACCTTTTAGCCGACGCTGCTGTTGTTACAGAGACTTATGCATCATAGTGTGAGCCAGAAGAATTTGGTAAGAAGTCACTGGCATCACGGGTCGCTAACTCTTCAATTTCGGCCCATTTTTGATCCACTACCTGTTGCGCTAAGTCCATCAAACGTTTTCCTTCTTCAGGGTTAGCTTTTAATAATGAACGATAGCGGTTCTCGTTATAGGCGTACTCAGGCATTTTAATGCGCGGTCGTAAACTATCTAACTGGAACGGATTACGGTTAGCGGTACGTAACATTGGATTGTAACGGAAAAGTGGCCAGTAGCCTGCTTTCACCGCTAAGTCTTGCTGATGCAAGCCATCATCCATGTTAATACCATGCTCAATACAATGACTATAAGCAATGATCAGCGACGGCCCTTTATAGGCTTCGGCCTCACGAAAGGCTTGTAGTGTTTGTTGTGGGCTGGCACCCATGGCAATTTTAGCCACGTAAACGTTACCATAAGCGATCATTTGCATGGCTAAGTCTTTTTGTGGGATCACTTTACCACCGGAAGCAAATTTCGCGACGGCGGCAATAGGGGTTGCTTTAGAGGCTTGACCACCCGTATTGGAATACACTTCGGTATCCATGACTAAGATATTGACATCACGGCCACTCGCCAATACATGGTCAACACCACCGTAACCAATATCATACGCCCAACCATCACCACCAATAATCCACACTGAACGCCGAACAAGATGGTCAATCAGGGATAATAAGTGCTTGGCTTTACTGGCACTACTGCCCGCTAACTTCTCTTTAATAGTATTCACGCGATGGCGTTGTACCATCAAGTCTGATTCTTGCGCTTGCGGCGCTTGCAATGTTTGCTCAACGAGTTTTTCACCAATCTCCGCTTTTAAATCAACTAATAAACCACGGGCAACCTCTAAATGCTTGTCGGCGGCTAAACGAAAGCCTAAACCAAACTCAGCGTTATCTTCAAACAAAGAGTTACACCAAGCAGGACCACGACCCTCGGCATTTTGACTCCACGGAGTTGTCGGTAAGTTACCACCGTAAATAGAAGAACAACCCGTGGCATTTGCTGCCAATAAACGGTCACCAAAGAGTTGGCTAATCAATTTAAGGTATGGGGTTTCACCACAACCAGAACAAGCACCAGAGAACTCAAATAAAGGCTGTAAGAACTGAGCACCCCGTACGTTGGAGAAATCTACACGTGCTCGATCGTTATATGGAATCGTTTCAAAGAAAGATAACGCTTCACGCTCTGCTGCAAGTACGGGGAGTTTTTCAACCATATTAATCGCTTTGTGATGTTCATCTTGTGGGTCACTCGCAGGACAAACCTTCACACATAATCCACAACCAGTACAATCATCGGGATAGGTCTGAATGGTATAACGCACTTCGGGGAAGCCGCGAGCCATCACATTGGTATGACGGAAAGTATCGGGTGCACCTTTCAGTTTTTCTTCATCATAAAACTTGGCGCGAATCGCCGCATGTGGACAAACTATAGAACAGTTACCACACTGAATACATAGTTCAGCATCCCACTGCGGTATATCTTGTGCGATAGAGCGTTTTTCAAAACGACTAGTCCCCGTTGGGTAGGTACCGTCATCGGGTAACATGCTCACAGGAATTAACTCGCCGCGACCACGAAACATTTCTGCGGTGACTTGGCTAACAAAACCACCGGCATGATCAAATAAATCACTTACGATCGGCGCTTTATTTATAACGGTAAGGCCCGTTAAGTCAACCTGCTCTAGGTTGGCTAAAGCATTATCAATCGCTGAGAAATTACGCTTAACGATTTCTTCACCTTTTTTAGCATAAGACTTTTTAGCGGCAGCTTTTATTTTTTCAATGGCTTGTTCTTTTGGCATTACCCCTGAAAGCGCAAAGAAACACGTTTGCATAACGGTGTTAATACGTCGACCCATGCCAACTGAGCGGGCAACTTTATTACCGTCAATGACATAAAACTGAATGTCTTTATCAAGTATAATTTGTTGCAGTGACTCAGGAATATGCGTCCAAACCTCACTGGCTTTATAGGGAGAGTTTAATAAGAATGTCGCCCCTTCTCTAGCGCGAGATAACATATCAACGGTGTCGATAAAGTTAAACTGGTGACACGCAATAAAGTTAGCCGATTCAATTAAATAAGGTGATCGAATAGGCTCAGGTCCAAACCGTAAATGTGAGCTGGTTTGTGAGCCGGCTTTTTTCGAGTCATAAACAAAATAACCCTGAGCAAAATAGCCATCTTCATTACCGATAATTTTAATGGAGTTTTTATTAGCACCAACCGTGCCATCGGAGCCTAACCCATAGAAAATGGCCCGAACAACATTATCTGGCTCTATGGTGAGAGCATCCTCAACGGTTAAGCTCGAATGCGTAACGTCGTCATTAATACCAATAGTGAAACTATTTTTTGGGTTTTCAACAACTAACTCTTGGAAAACACGTTGCACCATCGCAGGAGTAAATTCTTTACTTGATAAACCATAGCGACCACCAATCACTTTAGGCATGATTTGGCGATGCCCATTAGCAACACCTTGTGCCAACTCACAAAGTATATCCTTATACAGAGGCTCACCTGAGCTACCCGGTTCTTTAGTTCTGTCAAGCACCGCAATACGTTTCGCCGATTCAGGCAAGGCTGCCAAGAAGTGCTTAGCACTAAAGGGGCGGTATAGGCGTACTTTTAATACCCCTAGCTTAGCGCCTTTAGCATTTAAATACTTAATGGTTTCAATGGCGGTTTCAACTCCTGAGCCCATCATAATAACCACTTCTTCAGCATTTTCATCACCAAAATACTCAAAGGCGTGGTAGCGACGACCACTGACTTGGTAAAATTTATTGAGCATTTCATCAACCACGGCTACCGCTTTCACATAGTAAGGGTTGCTGGATTCACGTGATTGAAAGTAAGTATCTGGATTTTGTGCCGTACCGCGCATTACGGGTTTGTCTGGGTTGAGTGCCCGGTTACGGTGAGCTATAACCAAATCATCATCGATCATGGCTCTGATTTGTTCGTCTTCTAAAATATTAATTTTACTGACTTCATGGGAGGTACGAAAGCCATCAAAGAAGTGAATAAAGGGCACACGACATTTTAACGTAGCTGCCTGTGTTACTAAGGCCATATCGTGACATTCTTGCACTGACGATGACACCAATTGTGCGAAACCTGTCATACGTACAGCCATCACATCTTGGTGATCACCAAAAATAGATAAACCTTGCGTCGCTAAGGAGCGCGCAGCAACATGGAAAACGGTGGGTGTTAATTCACCGGCAATTTTAAACATGTTAGGGATCATCAACATCAAACCCTGTGATGCGGTAAATGTGGTAGTTAATGCCCCTGTTTGTAAAGCGCCATGCACAGTACCTGCAGCACCGCCCTCACTTTGCATTTCAATAACAGCTGGCACATTACCCCAAATGTTTTCAATTTTATTGTTGGACCATTCATCAGAAAACTCTGACATGTCTGACGAGGGGGTAATGGGATATATGGCACATACTTCATTTGTTCGGTAGGCGATATAAGCGGTCGCTTCACTACCATCAAGTGTTACTTGGCGAATAGCCTTAACCACGGGCTCATTTTTCATCAATTTTTTCTTCGTAGTAGTCATTATCTTTTACCCCCAACAGTATTGGCATCAGTCATATGGATTGCGGCCGTTGGACATTGTAAAGAGCAAGCGCTACAACCCGTGCAAAGTGAGTTGTCTACGGTATAAAAGCGGCCTTTGCCCAATTTAATAATAGCGCCTTCAGGACAGGCACCATAACAACCGTCACATTCAAAACAGTTTCCGCAGCTATAACAACGACTCGCTTCAAAGGTCGCTTCTTGTTCACTGAAACCATCAACCACTTCATCAAAGCTTTTTGCCCGCTCTATCGCTGGCATAGGCTCAAGTTCCACTCTGTCAGCATCGGTGCGATACCACAGGTTTAATACCTCAAGTGGCACAACAGGTGACTTTTCACCGGGACGATGAACCCCACCGGATAAAAAGGCGTGAATATTACGAGCGGCTTTTTTACCATGACCGGTAGCAATAGTGACTGTACGATCACTGGGTACCATATCACCACCAGCAAATATACCCGTGGCAGACGTCATCATTTGCTCATCAACATCAACGGTGCCATCACGGTCAAAACTCACTTCAGGAAAGGATTTTAGTAATTCTGAATCAATATTTTGACCAACGGCTAAAATGAGCGCATCGGCAGCTAAAATCTCAAATTCACCCGTTGGCTGTGGACGACCTTGTTCGTCTAGTTCCATTTTTTCGACTTTAATGCTATCAACATCAATTTCTTTAATGGTACGCAACCAATTAATTTTTATCCCCTCTTCTAAGGCTTCTTCCGCTTCAAATTGATGTGCTGGCATGCTTTTCATGTCACGACGATAAATGATTAAGGTTTCTTCTGCCCCTAACCTTTTCGCGGTACGAGCGGCGTCCATAGCCGTATTACCCCCACCATAAATAGCCACTTTACGACCAATCATCGGTTTTTCACCCTCGGCACCAGAGCTAGATTCACGTAAAAAATCGACGGCATCACGAATACGACCCGCTTCCTTTTCAGGAATATCAATTTTTTTACTAATATGGGCGCCAACAGCAACAAAAGCGGCATCAAAATTACCTGCTTCTTTTTCTTGTTTGAGGTCTTCAACTTTATGGTTTAGGGTTATTTTGACGCCCATTCTTTCAATACGCTCAATTTCGGCAGCAAGAATATTGCGTGGCAAGCGATAAGCTGGAATACCAAAATGCATCATGCCACCCGCAATAGGACCTGCATCACGAATTTCAACAGCATGCCCCATGCGCGACAAATGATAAGCGGCCGAAAGACCTGAGGGGCCAGCGCCAACAACGAGGACACGTTTTCCAGTTTTACGCGGCTTAAACTCAGGGAACCAGCCCTCTTCAATCGCTTTATCACCAAGAAAACGTTCAACTTTTTGAATACTGACAGAACTATCGACTCCGCCACGGTTACAAACAGTTTCACAAGGGTGATAACAGACGCGACCATGAACAGATGGCATTGGATTATTTTCCACCAACATTTGCCATGCTTGATGATGTTCACCTTGTTGAACTAGGTCCAACCAGCCTTGAATATTTTCCCCGGCAGGACAGCCGTTATTACAAGGAGGCAAATAATTTTGATATACAGGTCGTTTATTGGGTGATGGTCCAGTGCCATCACTTTTGGTTAAATCAGGGGGTAAGGTCATATCTTTTTTTGATGGGTTTGTCATATTGATTCCTACAAGTGATACCAAGCGGAGTCATTCACTGCTCCATTTGCTTTATACCAATTTCACTAAGTTTCTTCCCACTCAGCGAGATTTAAAAGGCTTAGAGGCAAGGCATTGATTGAAGAGAATGGTTATTCCCTTGTCAAAATCAATAACGTAGCATATAAGCCTTTTAAACTCGCCCTTTGGGCGTTTGTCAGTACTTCGATAATCGCACAGAATTCCTTTAATATAGAGTGACTATACACAAAAAAATGCTATTTATTCTCAAAGCACTGACAAGCTCTGAGTGGGAACTAATTTAATGAAACTGGTATTAAACTCTTCTGGGGGAGTTTTTGGCTATTTTAATTGTGCGAGTATATAACCATATTTTTTTTATGGGTTTATTGTGTCAGGTCAAGTTATCCATTAATCAGGGGAGATAATGTACAAATGGTGAGCAGATTTACTTATTGATTAGGTACTTATAAAAACTTTATCGTTGGACTTGGTGAAAAGAAAAACGTCTCATTCTCGCTTAGCTTTTTTATAAAGGGGATAGCCAAAGCAAGGCACTTTCATTCTTAAATTTGCTCGATATAATGATTGATACCAATCCGCATAAGGTGTAAATAATGAAAAGTTTTGAAGCCAATTTTGATGGGCTTGTTGGCCCTACACATAACTATGCTGGGTTGTCAGAAGGAAATGTTGCTTCACTTAATCACGCCTTAGGCGTATCAAGTCCTAAAAAAGCCGCTAAACAGGGCTTAGCTAAAATGAAAGCTTTGCACGACTTAGGCATGGTTCAAGGTGTATTAGCGCCGCAAGAGCGCCCTGATCTTTATACCTTACGACGTTTAGGGTTTTCAGGCACCGATGCCCAAGTATTAGCACAAGCACATAAACAAGCACCAGCAGTACTTGCCGCTTGTTTTTCTGCTTCAAGTATGTGGAGCGCTAATGCGGCCACGGTATCGCCTTCAGCGGACTCTGCCAATGGCAAAGTGAATTTTACCCCAGCAAACCTGACGAATAAATTCCATCGCTCTATCGAGCCCTTAACAACGGGCAAGATATTAAAAGCGGTATTTAATGACGATAAACATTTTTGTCATCACTTACATTTAAATGACAACGATCATTTTGGCGATGAAGGTGCCGCTAACCATACCCGTTTATGTGGAGAATATGGCGAGCAAGGCCTTGAGATATTTACGTATGGCCGTTATGCCTTTAATCGTAGCATGCCAGCACCGAAAATTTTTTCCGCCCGCCAAACTTTTGAAGCAAGCCAAGCCGTTGCCCGATTACACGGCTTAAATGATGATAATACCGTTTATGTACAACAAAACCCTGACGTGATTGATGCGGGCGTTTTTCATAACGATGTGATCGCGGTAGGTAATCAAAATGTGTTTTTTTTCCATGAAAAAGCCTTTTTAAATACCGAAGCCTTCACCACAGAATTAATACAAAAATTTCAGGAGGATACATTACATTTAATTGAAGTTGCTACCCATGAGGTGAGCCTAGAAGATGCGGTGAATAGTTATTTGTTTAATACCCAGATAATTACTTTATCCCATGGCAGAATGGCCATTATTGCGCCTATGCACTGTCATGATAATGTCAATGTTAAAGCCTATTTAGATAAGTTAGTCGGCTTAAATAACCCGATACAAGTCGTGCAATACTTTGATGTGAATGAAAGCATGAAAAATGGTGGAGGGCCAGCTTGTTTACGTTTACGAGTCGCACTCAATGCAGCGGAATATAAGGCGGTTAACCCAAACTGTCTTATGAGTGTTCGCTTGTTTAGTCAATTAAATACTTGGATTGATAACAACTACCGCGAACACATTAGCAATGATGACTTACGTGATCCTCAGCTATTAACTGAATCGCGTACTGCGCTTGACCAACTAACTCAAATATTAAATATTGGCTCGGTATACCGCTTCCAACAAAACTAATACCCGCTC
>JBAHZW010000121.1:0-15757 GCA_037132835.1 Colwellia sp.
TCGTTCTTATATGGATGCACCCGAAGTAGATGGTAAAGTGTATTTGTCTGATGATTTTGATGCCAAGCCTGGCGATCTACTTTGGGTGCAAATTATTCATGCCGATGAACATGACGTTTGGGGCGTTAGAGTAGAAGATTAATTGTTTTACATGCCTGAGCCAAGTGCATAGGGACATTATCTTTTTGAGCTAACTCTTCCTCCAACGTTGCTCCAACTCAAGCAATATTTGCTTAAGTTGTTCTGGGTCATTAGGTAAGGCGTTAGCATTGAATTTCATCTGCTGATTTTAGCAAAAAATTCAACCAGATAGTGCCTTTGGCCGCAATGAATACAAGCGCTTGTGTCAATGATCGTTGACTGTAAAAAAAGGTAAATACCGATCAATTAGATCATCGACATGATAATGTAACGCTTGATGACCAAGGACATCATAACCACAGAGTAACCAATCGAGTTGCTCAGCAGTTAATATAAATTCATGCTCGTTGATATTGCTCAGTCATTTGAATTTTTGTTTTTCTAAACGCTTACCTAACGTTTTACTTTTCGACTGTTTCTCCAACGTCGCCAAGAAAGCATAACGCCAGTATAAACCAATAAACAGGCTAATAGTGAAGCGATGCCAGCAATGGTTTGACCAATAAGTCCATAAACCTCACCCGTGTGAAGAAACCTAATATAACCACGTAACTTACTATAAGTAGAGAGTTGATCAAAATTCAGTTCCTGAATTATTTCTCCCGTTGACGCATTTAAGAGTACCTTAAGACGTTTTTGTGGCTCGCCACCATTGCCTTTATCCACCTGATAAATTTTACTGTTAGTTGGGGTACTTTCTAATGAAGCGTCCAATGAGAATTGGATGCTTTGCCATTGTGGATATAGGGCTTTTACTTTGACTAATTGCTGTTTGATAGAAAGATGTTGACTGGCTTGTTGGGCTGAAACTTCCACAGGCTTAGCAAGTGAAATAGATTCAGTTGAAACCATCTCTTTAAGCGTATTTGCTGGCCATTTAAATGAAAAGAAAAACGCGGTGACAACCAAAACAAAAAGTACGGGTGCCATGTAAAAGCTAAACACGTTATGCCATTGGGAATTTCTTGCGCTCTTGCTTGGGTAATTACCAGACAAGATCAGCCTTTGTTTAAATGCTTTCGATCTAAATCGTTTAGGTAACCATAAATAAAGCCCTGAAAGGATTAATATCATAAAAATAAAATTAGCAATGCCGTTAACCCATCGACCAGTTTCACTGAACTTACCATCGAGGGTTAACCAACGATGAAAAGCACGTAATTTACGGAGAAAAGTTTTAGTTGCTTGACCCGGAACTACCATTTCTTCGCCTGTATGGGGATTAAGGTAAGCGACTTTTTTTCTACCGTCTTTGACAATAATGGGTGCATTGGGGTAGTTTTCCACAACAATTTCAGCCGATCTTTTTGTTGGATAACCTTTAGCAATGAGCAAAATTTCTGACAGCGCTATAGTTGCTGTCGAAGGTGCTGGCGTGACAGGGTAGTCACTACGTTCAGCAGCTTTAATCATCTGACGCTCATAGGTTAATGCCACACCAGTGATAGACATTAAAAAAATAAAAATGGCAGTGGCGCAACCTATGATCAAGTGCAGCCAAAAAAAAATTTTTCTTATATTCATGAATTTACCTTGAGCCAGCACTAAAAAGTGTGGGTTATACCAAACGGATTAATTAAACGTCCTTGGATGCGAAAACACGGTGAGCTTCTTGCCGACCTAAAATACAATGACTGAAATTTAGCGGGCTTAACGTTGCCGAGAAACGTTGCCGAGATTTAAGTAATATTCCAGCGATTGTAGTGTATTTGTATGAAACAAAATATAACTAGATGCGAATCATTCGTTATTAGATGTGTTTTCTGTGTTATTTATGATCTGGCTATATAAAGTCGCTAAAAACAGCGGGTTTTGCGCTTAAGCACTTTTACACTAAACGGCTAATTCTACGGTTATTCTTTCTTCTCAGCTTTTTACGTTGTTAACGTTAGCCGCATTAGCGGTATGATTCCCTTAAAAAAGAAAGCTAACGGATGATTTTCTGAGCCTCCCCAAGAGGCAGGGGAGGTTTTTTTAAAGTATAGATATGCTGGTTGTTATTACTTTTTGGTATATAAAATGCGTTTGTGATGATGGTAAAAATCAGGCGTTATGGCATTATAGGCGCATTAATTTTTCATAACGTTTGAGTTAACAGATGAATTTAACCCATTTAAAAAAACTTGAAGCTGAATCTATCCACATTTTTCGTGAGGTAGCAGCTGAATTTGATAACCCTGTCATGTTGTATTCGGTCGGTAAAGACTCGGCAGTATTACTTCACCTTGCCCGTAAAGCTTTTGCGCCAGGTAAAATCCCTTTTCCGTTATTGCATGTTGATACCAACTGGAAATTTAAAGAGATGATAGCTTTTCGCGATAAAATTGCGAAAGAGTATGGCTTTGAATTACTTGTGCATCAAAACCCTGAAGGTATCGAAATGGGCATGGGACCATTCACCCATGGTAGTGCCACGCATACCGATGTTATGAAAACTCAAGGTTTAAAACAAGCATTGAATAAATACGGGTTTGATGCCGCTTTTGGTGGTGCTCGTCGTGATGAAGAAAAATCTCGCGCCAAAGAACGTGTTTATTCTTTCCGTGATGAAAATCATCGTTGGGATCCTAAAAGTCAACGTCCAGAGTTATGGAATATCTATAACGGTAAAGTACATAAAGGTGAAAGCATTCGTGTATTCCCTTTATCTAACTGGACTGAACTTGATATTTGGCAATACATCTATTTAGAAAGTATTCCGATTGTACCGCTTTATTTAGCCAAAAAACGCCCCGTTGTTGAGCGTGATGGTACCTTGATCATGGTTGATGATGATCGTATGCCTATTGGTGATGATGAAGAAATTCAAATGAAGAGTGTTCGCTTTAGAACGCTAGGGTGTTATCCGTTAACAGGCGCGGTTGAGTCAACAGCAGATACCTTACCTGAAATTATTCAAGAAATGTTATTAACCAAAACCTCGGAGCGTCAAGGTCGTGTTATTGATCACGATAGCTCGGGTTCGATGGAAAAGAAAAAAATGGAAGGATATTTCTAAGCTGAAACCTAAAAGGTCTCGTTTTAAGACATAACTTTGCACGATAACATTTTTATTTGATTAAAATTTCCGAAGGAAAAACTTATGAGTCACCAATCAGACTTAATCGAAGAAGACATTCAAGCTTATTTAAAGCAACATGAAAACAAAGAGTTAGTAAGGTTTTTAACCTGTGGTAGTGTTGATGATGGTAAAAGTACCTTAATTGGCCGTTTATTACATGATTCAAAAATGATTTTTGAAGATCAACTTGCCGCCATTGAAAAAGATTCTAAAAAGTCAGGCACTACTGGCGATACTATTGATTTAGCCTTATTGGTTGATGGTTTACAATCTGAACGTGAGCAGGGTATTACTATTGATGTTGCTTATCGTTACTTCTCCACCGATAAACGTAAATTTATTATTGCCGATACTCCGGGTCATGAGCAATATACGCGTAATATGGCAACGGGTGCGTCAACCTGCGATATTGCTATTATCTTGATTGATGCTCGCTACGGTGTGCAAGTTCAAACACGTCGCCATTCCTTTATTTGTTCATTACTCGGCATTAAACATATTATTGTTGCGGTCAATAAAATGGACTTGGTTGATTACTCGCAAGAGCGTTATCAAGCCATTAAGAAAGATTACCGTGAATTTTCTGAAAACTTGAATTTCTCTGATGTACGTTTTATTCCAATGTCAGCATTAAATGGCGACAACGTGGTTGAAGAAAGTGAAAATATGCCTTGGTATCCTGGTGCTACGTTAATGAAGCTGCTAAATACCATGGATGTTAAAGAGAAAAATGAATTCACAGAACTGCGCTTTCAAGTACAGTATGTTAACCGCCCTAATTTAGATTTCCGTGGTTTTGCGGGTACGCTTGCTTCAGGCCATGTATTGGTTGGCGATACTATTGTGGCTTTACCTTCAGGTAAAGAAAGTGTTATTAAAGAAATTGTGACCTTTGATGGCAACATTGAACGTGCAGATAAAGGTATGGCGGTAACGTTAACCTTAGAAGATGAAATTGATATCAGCCGCGGTGAAATGATTGTTAAAAAAGACAGTTTACCGATTTCAGCAAAAGAGCTCAATGCGACCGTTGTATGGATGCATGAGAATGAGCTAGAGCCGGGTCGTGAATATTTCATTAAACATGGCAGTAAAATGACCACAGGTCATGCGAGTAAAATCGTTAGCAAGTATGATGTTAATACCATGGAAAAACTAGCGACCTCACAATTAGCGATGAATGAAATTGGTATTGTTGACTTTGTTATCAGTGAAGCGTTACATTTTGATGATTATCAAGATAATCGTGGCACGGGTGCCTTTATCATTATTGACCGTTTGAGTAATGTCACTGTGGGGGCGGGTATGATTAATCATGCTATTGATGGTGAAACTCACGAGTATTCAACCTTTGAGCTAGAATTAAATGCCTTAGTTCGCAAGCAGTTTCCTCATTGGGGCGCGCGCGATATTACTAAATAAGATATATACCCGTTACCATCCAACGTGCACTCTGAAATAGGCATATTGATTGGTACGGGTATAGTGTACAAAGTATAAAACGGCTATCGCTATAAGTTTATTACACGCTTATGGCGATTTTTTTAATCTTAGTGGAATTGGTATGACATGGCTAGAAAGGTTTATAAATGACAATTGAACAGTGGTTGATGATAGCTGTTTTTATCACTACGTTTGTCAGCTTAGTCAAATACAGTAAAGCGCCTGAACGGGTTTTTTCTGTTACGGTGCTGCTGTGTTTGGCACTGTCTTTGGTCAGTGTTGATGATATTTTAATCAGTGCGGTTAATCCCGGTTTAGTCACGCTGGTTTTATTAGTGCTGTGCTCTTTTGCCTTTGAGCGCACCAGTATCTTACGGCGTCTTTCTGCCCGTGTCTTTAACGGTGCTAAAACAACCTCGATCTTACGTTTGTTATTAGGTACGGCTTTTGCCTCCGCCATTATGAGCAATACTGCGGTAGTGGCTACCTTAATCAGTACCGTTAAAAGTAATAAACTTATCAATGCCGGTAAGTTATTGTTACCGCTGTCTTATGTCGCTATTCTTGGTGGTACGCTGACCTTAGTGGGGACTTCAACTAACCTTATCGTTAACAGTTTATTAATCAAACAAGGGCAGGCAGGTTTTCACTTTTTTGATTTTAGTTTAATTGGCATCGTCGCCTTTGCTTTATGTTTACTGGTTATTTTAGTGCGCAGCCGTACATTACCCGACTTGGTTGATAATGATTTAACAACCAATGATTATTTGCTGGAAGCGGAAGTAGCAAGCTCGTCAAATTTGATTGGTAAGAGCATTGAAGAAAATGGGCTAAGAAATTTAGATTCGCTATTTTTAGTGGAAATAGTGCGTAAGGGCCGTTTGATTTCGCCCGTGGCCCCCGATGAAAGAGTACAAGCGAACGACAAGCTTATTTTTAGTGGTGACATTTCTAAAGTCTTAATTTTGCAACAATTTGATGGTTTAACGTTATTTGCCGAGCAGGATGACTTGTTGCAAGATAACTTAACTGAAGTATTAGTTAAAACTGATTCGGCTATTGCCGGAAAAACCTTAAAGAAAGCGGGCTTTCGTGCCCGCTTTGATGCCGCGGTAGTTGCTGTGCGCAGAGAAGGCTGCTCCTTATCAGGGAAACTCGGTGATATTATATTGCAGCCAGGAGACTTTTTAGTCTTAGCTGTTGGACAAGATTTTTCTACTCGCCCTAACTTATCTAAAAACTTTTATATATTATCGGGTCATCAAGCCGATAATATGCTTAGCGGCTGGCGTGATAAAGCGACTGTTTGGGGCTTTATCGGTGCTATTTTAGTCTCGGTATTAAGCGCTTTACCGCTAATAACTTGTTTGTTTGCTTATTTAGCCTTTTTAATTTTTAGTGGCGCGTTAACTGTTAATGAAATTAAACGTCGTTTTCCTTTAGAGATTTGGATGATTGTTTTAGGTGCGTTAACCTTGGCAACCGCCTTTGAAAATACGGGTGTTGCTAGCCTATTTGCACAATACATTGAAGGTTTTTTACATGGACAAAGTGTTTATTTAGCCTTTATTGTTATTTTTATTATTACCTTAGTCATGACCGAGCTTATTACTAACAGTGCTGCGGCTGCGTTGTCTTTTCCTGTCGCTTATAATATAGCCTTAGGCCTTGGCGTTGATCCTACGCCATTTGTTATGGCGGTGGCGTTTGCGGCGAGTGGTAGTTTTATCAGCCCTTATGGGTATCAAACCAATGTCATGGTCTATAACGCGGGTAATTATCAATTAAGTGATTTTGTTAAGTTTGGTTTGCCTATTTCAATAATATACAGCATTACCGTGATCATTATGATCCCGTTAGTCTTTCCTTTTTAACCCCTAAATGACGGCAATGATCATTTCTACGGTTGCCTGCAATGAATCAAATTATCCGAGATGAGAACAGTATGAAAACAGCCGAGATGAAAACAGAAAATACCGTTTGGCATGAGCAGCATATTAGCAAAGAGCAACGTGCCAACCTAAAGCAGCAAAAACCAGCGTTATTATGGTATACCGGCTTGAGTGGCTCAGGTAAATCCACGGTTGCTAATGCCGTTGATGCCTTGTTGTTTAAACTGGGTTGTCATAGTTACTTGCTCGATGGCGATAATGTTCGTCACGGTTTAAACGGTGATTTAGGTTTTAGTGATGAAGCCCGCATTGAAAATATTCGTCGTATTTCAGAAGTGGCAAAATTATTTCTTGATGCTGGCTTGGTTGTTTCAACGGCATTTATTTCTCCTTTTGCCAGTGATCGCGCTTTGGCTAAAGCCAAGCTTGAACAAGGCGAGTTTATTGAGGTGTTTATTGATACGCCAATCAGCATTTGTGAGCAACGCGATCCTAAAGGTTTGTATAAAAAAGCCCGTGCTGGAGAAATTAAAGACTTTACTGGTATTGATTCAACTTACGATGTACCACAAGCTCCACAAATTCATGTGAAAACCGATACACAATCTATCGAGCAATGTGCACAACAAATTGTTGGTTATTTAATGGCACAAGGTTTTATTACGCAAGTGCCTCTAAATTAAGAGCGCTAAGTTAACGGATCAATACGATAACCAAAATAACGAACAAAAAGGATAGTAACACCATGCATTACGATGTTTTTAATGGCGATGCGGACGGTATAATAGCGTTATTACAGTTACGTTTAGCCCAGCCGAAAAAGTCTGTGTTAATAACGGGTGTTAAACGTGATATCAGTTTGCTAAAACAAGTTGAAGTCGCTAAGGCTAATTCAGTAACCGTGTTAGATATTTCGCTGGAAAAAAATTGCCAAGCATTACAAACATTACTTGAGCAACAAGTTGAGGTGTTTTATGTTGATCACCATAGAACGGGAGACATACCGCAATCACAGCAGTTAACCACTTTATTAAATACCGATGCGAATATCTGTACTAGTTTATTAATGAATGATTATTTAAAGGGTCAATATGTTAACTGGGCTATTGCGGCAGCTTTTGGCGATAATATGCAAGCCTCAGCCAAAACGCTTGCAGAAAAATCGGCTTTAACTGAAGAGCAGCAAGCACAGTTAAATGAGTTAGGCATTTATATTAATTACAATGGCTATGGCGCCAGTGTTGAAGATTTACATTTTCATCCAGCTGATTTGTATCAGGCGTTATTAAAATATCCCGATCCTTTTACTTTAATCAATGAGCCAGATTCACTTTTCTGGCAATTAAAAGCCGCGTATCAAGCCGATATGGAGCAAGCACAATCAGCAAAAGTTATTAGCGAACAAATTAGCGTGAAAGCGGTACAATTAGCGGATAAAGCGTGGGCAAGGCGCGTTAGTGGGGTTTTTGGTAATGACTTAGCCAACCAAGCGCCGGATAGGGCCCACATTGTGCTGACCTTAAATAAGACTGATGACAGTCATAATAACTCGGCAAATTATACCGTTAGTTTACGCGCCCCATTAAACAATAAACAAGGTGCGGGTGATATTTGCTCTCAGTTCCCAACCGGTGGTGGCCGAGCTGCTGCTGCAGGTGTTAATGCCTTGCCAAGTGAATTGCTTAATGAGTTTATTGACGCAGTGGCAAAGTATTATCTTTAACAATTAGCTGTAGATATACTCTATTGCCGTTCTATTCGGTATGAGTTGTTAAAATAAGGCTTAACCAAGTAAAAAGCAGCTCACTGAGCTGCTTTTTACTTAATGCGACGTTAAGTAATACTTAAGTCAATCCGTTTCATCCATTTCAACTATTTCAATTATCCCCGATTAAAACACCACGGGGATGACGACCCTGAGTCAAGTGCATAGGCAAGATAAATCATCCGTAATAACCTTACCTAACTAACACTTAACCAGCACGCAATTAACACATAGCTATTGATATTAATAATATTTTTCACCTTCAATTAGTAAACCTTGATCTAGATCACACTTCCAGTTTGGAGTTACTTAAATGAATTTAAATGCAAACCATTCTCGTTTATATTAGCGTCTACTTTTGTTTAGTTCTTATTATATCTCTAAGGTTGGTTATGTCACTACGTACAAGCTCTTTTAAAATCTCACTATTAAGTATGGCCGTTGTCTCTGCTCTTGCTGTCTTTCCTGCGCTTGCAGAAGAACAAGCAGCAGAAACACAAGCAGCAGAAACACAAACAGAATCGACTGAAAACATTGAGCATATATCGGTAACAGGTCATGGCTTCAATGACTATAAGGTGGGCAGTGCTTCAGGTGCTATGCGCGGTGATATTAGCCTTATGCATACCCCTCAATCTGTAAATGTTATTCCTAGTTTTATCACCGATGAACAGTTAGCAACCAACCTCTCTGAAGTGCTAGTGAATGATTCGAGTGTCACTGGTGGTTCAGAAAAGTGGAACCGACAAGTATTCAGTATTCGTGGTTTCGAGCTATCTTCAGGCTCTGGTTATTTAATTAATGGCCACCAACAGTGGTCTCATTATGTACAGCCCATTGAAACTCTACAACAAGTTGAAGTACTTAAAGGTCCTTCTAGTATGTTATACGGTCAATCAGGTCCTGGTGGCTTGATCAATATGGTGACCAAAAAGCCGACCACAGAGACTCTTTTTGATCTTGGTTTCGATATAGATGACAATGGTTCTACTCGTTTTCAGTTAGATGCTAGTGGCGCAATTAATGAAGCTGGAACCCTTCGTTACCGTACCGTACTGGTTAAGCAGGACACTCAATATTGGCGAGAGTATCAAGATGACACGAATCAGGAGCGTGATCGTTGGTTAGGTTACTTGAACGTAGAATTTGATGTTACCGATGATCTTTTATTGTCACTAAAATACGATCACACTCAAGATAAAACTGGGATTGACCGCGGTGGCTGGTTAGACTCTAATGGTGACTTAATCGGTGGCAACGATATTATCTGGGATCAACCATGGGCTTTTACCGATAATACTATTTCTAATTTGAGCGCTGATATCGTCTACCAAATCAATAGTGATTGGAAAGTAAAGGCGGGATATAACCATCAACAGTTTAATCGCCAGCGATTAGACTCTTCTCCTTCACTCTTTGCTAATTCAGAAGATCCATTTACCGATGGTTATTCTATTAAACCATTCGATCGTTACGATGACTGGCAGCACACAACGGGCTTCGTCGACTTTGTTGGTAACTTCTCAGCGGGTGGACTAGAACATCAATTTTTGCTCGGCGCTAATATACTCGATTACTATTACGGAGTGCAGAGAGAGCGTTACGCATCATCAGATCAATTTGACGCTGCGGGTAATGCTCTTACTTATATTACTGTAACACCGGGACAACCAATACCTACTCCAGAGCTTGATTATCATAACGCGACTTTGTCTGATAGTGATTATAAGCATTATGGGTTTTATGCGCAGGACTTGATCACTGTTAATGAAAATTGGCAGGTACTTGCTGGCGTACGTTATGATGAACAGAAGAAAGATGGAGAGGGTAATAATAGCTATGCGGTATCACCTAAGTTTGGTGTTATTTATTCACCTGCGGCTAACGGTAGCATCTATGTTAATTATTCAAAAAGCTTCACGCCTCAAAGTCTAGTGAGTAATGAATTTGATGTTAATGATGGCCTGAATCTCGATCCAGAGTATGGCGAACAGTACGAGATCGGGACAAAGTGGGAGCTATTTGATGGCAGTCTATTGTTAACGGGTGCAATATTCGATATAACCGTTTCAAATGTCACCATTACAGAAGATCTCGATAACCCAATCACGGGTGGGAATCAAACCATTACGACACAAGATGGTGAGCAGCGCCATAAAGGTATAGAGATGGGTGCTCAAGGTCAGCTCAGTGACAACTTGTTTCTGACCGGTTCGATGATGTACCTAGATGCTGAATATGAGCGTCCAGAGAGTGACTCGCTTGATGGTATGGTACCAGTCGATGCTCCTGAATTTTCAGCAAATATTTGGACTCGTTATGAAGTGACCGATAACTTGGCATTCAACCTTGGTGCTATTTATGTTGGTGAGCGTTTTGCTAATACCACGAATGATGTGACTAAAGATGATTATGTACGTTTTGATTTAGGTGCGGCTTACGCAATGGAGATTATGGGCAGCGATGTTAGCGCTCGTTTTAATATTCAAAACATATTCGATACCGATTACATAGCGGGTGGCGGAGTTACCGATGTGGCGATAGGAGAAGGACGTAACTTTACTTTAGCACTAAAAGTTGAGTTCTAACGCAAAGGTAAATTAAATTTACCTTTGCAACAAAAAGGCAGCCTATAGGCTGCCTTTTTTATTCTTATCGTTTTGCTTTACACGGCTAGAGGATGATTATCGCTCAACCCTGTTAGAGTCGGGGATTCACATGCGCTAGTCGTGACTGACCCAAAAGTCGTAGACAACAACCTCACCGTAGTTATCAGCATCATCGGTATAGTCTCCTTCTTCATCAGGATTACTCTGGGTGTAGTTACCCACCTTGAAGTAAGTCTCGTCGTAGTCAAGATCCATTACGTAGTCGTTAGAGCCATCTGTCACTAAGTACTGATCGGCATTACCCGCAGTATAAGCACTGGCTAGATTGCCACCTTCACTGTAGTACACGTAATGTTTACCATTAATTATTTCAAACATAATTTCGTGCACTGTTCCCAGAGCGTAGTTAGTTTTGATAGTCAGATCATCACGCAGTTTGCCCCCATTGAAGCTTAAGAACAGGTGAGAATCTTCTAGTCGAAGCACAAGTGCATCGTCAATGCCGTCATCTTTATTACCGTGGATTTGTGTTGCGACTAGGTGACTTTTTACGATAGGTAAGTGAGTGATTGCCTGTTTCGAATAAACAACATGGGTGCCGTCAGTGGTCCAGTAAATGTCTACACTGCCGTCTTCCTCGCGTTCACGTAGCTCTGAGCGAATATAGTCAGAGTTTGGCGTAGTACCATTGTCAGATCGAACGGGGGCGTAGAATACTATACCGTTGCCTGCGTCATTGACGTAAAAATACTCGTTACTGACATCCTCTAGTTGTTTTATTTCATCACCGTCAGGCAGAGTAATCTTCCATTGATCAAAGTTACTCATCAGATCAGAAGGATACTCTGCATCGCCTTCAGGAACTTTGTTACCATCAGTACCATAAACTTTCACTTCGGTGATGTTCGTCCAGTCAGAGCCAGCGGTATTGTCAAAGGTTTTAATACGAATTTGCTGTGCATCAATATCAGTGACATCGTATATTTCAATCGCTACGGAGCTGCCACTGCTGACATCATCATATATTTTTGTCCAAGTACCACTGGTACCAGAACGGGCGTAAATTTCAAAGGTATGGGCACGAGAGTTGCCTTGACCCCATGCAACACCTACTTCAGTGACAGACTGTGTGCTATCAAGCTGTACGGTTAAATTTACTGCGTCACCACTCGCATTAGCCGCCCAGCGTGAAGTCCACGCTGTGCTGTCATCGATAGCATTGCTTGCGGGGTAGTTTGCATGACTTGAGCCATCATCAAAGGCGGTACTAATACTTAGCTCACCCTCAGAGCTACCCGCTATATTATTAAAATTCCATTGTTGGTTAACGTTACTGCTGTTTGAAGTCCAAAGGTAAAGTGATTGGCGGTTTTCTGCACCGTTATTACCATCGATAGAGTAACCCGAAGCATTACGTTTTTCGATGCGATACGTCTCGATACCGTTAGTAATTTTTATTTTTGACCAATGCTGGTTGTAATCAGTTGAATCACAGATTTCAAGAGTAACGGCTTGACGTTTCGCTCCGCCATCACCGCCGTCCCAACATAAATTGGTATCTTGTTTTTTATAAGAGTAGTAACCATCACCGTGGCTAATTTGCCCCCATTGTTGGTTGACGTTGCTTGTATTTGTACTCCAAAGGTAAATTTGCTGCCCTTCTATAGCACCACCAGCGCCGTCTATTGAAAAGCTAGTTTCTTGTTTTTCAATGGTAAAGGTTGCTGCATTGACTAAGGAGGTTGATAAGGCTAGAGCCGCCCAAGCGGTTGTTTTTATTATATTCATCTTGCTACCTTGATGTGAGTCGTTATTTTATGGGCTTACCTTTATATAAAATTGAATCAACCAGAGTAATGATTAATATTCAAGTAAAGCAATAGGACAGTAAGTTGATATCATAATTGTTAATGAGATGTTAACAGCGTTTGACGGTAGTAGTATAATGTTTGTTTACTATATGTAAAGTACAATTTGATGGTTTTTTGGTCGGTAATGGCTTGTATTTCGTACAGGTGTTGATGGTCTTTATTTTTGATGAAATTATTCTCTCATTGCTTGGTGAATAATTAGTCATCCCCTATCGGTTCTGTTGCTCGGTGAATATCGCCGTTATTTTTCAAAAATCGGCTCAAAATAAGGGAAAAAACACTCAATTATCTATTGCCACTTCCGTTCATTGAAATTCAGCGCTAAAATAACACTATTGAAATAAAAAATTGATAACCTTTAGGGGCTATTGATCTTTCGAGATTGTTTTTGCAGCGAATTGTTGGGTATTTATACAAGGTAGAGCTTTTGTAATGTGGTTATTCCACATAAAAAGGTGATAACGCCGTAAAAATGTCCAACAAGCGCTGTCCGAAAGATTCGGCTAAAAGCATTTTTTTCATTGTTGAGTCGTGTTTGCGTAGAATGACTAGGCTACACGCGATTCGCCGCGAATAAAACGCTTTTAGCTCGAACAAAATTTAACCGTGAAAGATCAACAACCCCTAGTCTATATTGGAGGTTTATATGTTTAAGTGTTTACTCGTAGATAAAGATGACAACGGTTACCGTACCGTGTGCACACAACTTAATGAAGAGGTTTTATCGCAAGGTAATGTCTTAGTTAAGGTGCAATACAGCACGCTTAATTATAAAGATGCACTGGCAATTACTGGCAAAGGACCCGTAATTAGAAGCTTTCCCATGATACCAGGGATAGACTTTAGTGGCGTTGTTGAGCACAGTGAGAGTGATGAATTTAAGGTTGGCGATAAAGTATTACTGAATGGCTTTGGTGTGGGTGAAAAACATAAGGGCGGCTTGTCACAAAAAGTTAAAGTAGCGAGTGATTGGTTAATTCCTTTACCCGAAAAGCTTTCGCCACTGCAAGCAATGTCAATTGGGACAGCGGGTTATACCGCTATGCTTTGTATTCTTGCTTTAGAAAAAAGTGGTCTTAGTCCTGAAAGTGGAAAAATTCTTGTCACGGGAGCAACGGGCGGTGTTGGTAGCTTTGCGGTAAAACTACTGTCATTAATGGGTTATACCGTTGTTGCTTCAACAGGCAGCAATAGTCAACATCATTATTTATATGATTTAGGCGCAAGTGAGATTATTGACCGAGCTGAATTGTCAGCCCCAGGAAAACCTTTGATGAAAGAGCAATGGGCTGGAGCCATAGATTCGGTGGGTAGTCACACTCTAGCGAATGTTTGTGCGAGTATTCGTTATGGCGGTTCAGTCGCGGCATGTGGGTTGGCACAAGGCATGGATTTACCTACTTCTGTGGCACCCTTTATTTTAAGAGGCGTGTCTTTATTAGGCATTGATAGTGTTATGCGCGCTAGAGAAGATAGAGTCAGTGCTTGGAAAAAGCTAGCCGACATGCTATCGACAACGGCAATGGAATCAATGGTGAAAGTTATTAGCTTAGAAGAATCAATAGCGATGGCAAGCAAGTTACTTAATGGCGACATCACTGGTCGCGTAGTGGTTGATGTTAATAAGTAATAAAAATTGGCCGTGGTGATTAAAAGAGACAAAATTATTCTCCGCGGCATTGAAAAGCCACCTTTTAGCGGCTAGCATACATTAACGCTATGAATACCCATAACTTTAGGTGACCTTTCCATGACACACCCTATAATTGAAGACCTTACTCGCCGACATACCGTAAAAAAATACGATAACACAAGGAAAATTCCACAGGCTGATCTTGATATTTTATATGAAGCAATGCGCCTTTCAGCATCGTCTATTAACTCTCAGCCCTGGAAATTCATTGTGCTTGAAAGTGATGCAGCAAAAACGCGTATGAGTAAAACCTTTGTTAACATGCATCATTATAATCTACCGCATGTTTTTGATAGCTCTCAGATGATTTTGTTTGCTCATAACCCTAAATATAATCGTGACGATTATGCCAAGGTAGTTGATAAAGGTATTGTGGATAAACGTACGTTACCAGAAAACCGTGAAGCAGCATTTGGTGTGTTCGCCTTTGCCGAGCTAAATACCAGTGAGTCAGGCGATACTCGAGTGTGGACTAAAGCGCAAACCTACCTTGCTTTAGGCAATACTTTACATGTACTCGCTCGACTTAACATAGACTCTACCCCCATGGAAGGTATTGATATTGAGTTAGTCAATAAAGAATTTAGCAAAGAGCTTGATGGCTATCAATGTGATGTTGCGCTGGCACTTGGTTATCATCATCCTGAGGACGACTTTAATGCTAAATTACCTAAATCACGTTTAGACCTAGCGGATATTTTAGTACGTATATAATTGCAGATTTTTAGCACTACTGACATATGCCTCATTTCTAGGGGCTATGTTCACCGCCAGTAAAGGTGCTTTAGTCATCAATAAAACATTAAATTACCAATTCAACCATAGTGAAAATAATAAAATGGAAAAAATGATACAGATATTAACTAGCCCTATTTGGTGGAGTACATGCATTGCTTTTTTTGGCGTTATATTAGGTTTTAAGCTCTATATAGCAAAAGTTATAAGTGAAGATAAAGCGATTGAAGAAAAAAGGCGACAACATCAGTCTTTAGAAGATAAAAACGTGGAATAACCAACTTAAGGATTTAACACATACGTTTATAATTCATAGGGTATTTATTTGTCTTGTTTCTATGGTCTTGTTGAACAAACTGACGATGGAGTCGAATAATACCAATTTCATTAAATTAGTTCCCACTCAGAGCTTGTCAGTGCTTTGAGAATAAAGTGAATTTTTTTGTGTATAGTCACTCTATATTAAAGGAATTCTGTGCGATTATCGAAGTACTGACAAACTCCCAAAGGGCGAGTTTAAAAGGCTTATATGCTACGTTATTGATTT
>JBAHZW010000014.1:0-8626 GCA_037132835.1 Colwellia sp.
GTTGAGATGGTAATGCCAGGCGACAACTTGAAATTTGTTGTTGAGCTAATCAACCCAGTAGCGATGGACGAAGGTTTACGCTTCGCAATCCGTGAAGGTGGTCGTACTGTAGGTGCTGGTGTTGTTTCTAAAATTATGGACTAATTGATAACTAATTTTCGCTAGAACTCGTGTTAGCGGCATTGGAAGTACTCATTGACTCACGTCAACTCCGTGCTTCCGCTTTGCTAACACTTCATCTAGCACTAAATTAATTTATCAATCCATATTAGAAATAATATTGAATAAAGAAGGTCGCTAACGCGGCCTTTTTTGATCTTGGCCATAAATGAATTAAAGTTACCTATGGACTAAGTGTTTAATTGAATCGGCTCTGTTGTAGTTAAGTGTTGCTGAGTAAACAAGCGAGACGCGTAAACCCGTCCATGGGGCTCTACACAAGCATCCATGCTTGTGAAGCTCGCCTTTATCACTTCAGCAATACTCAACATAAAATCATGCCATTATAATTTAGACACAGTTAAGGTGAACATAGCCAATTGAATCAGTATTGTTTAAGCACTATTATGCTAGCCGTCATTTCCGAGGTTTCTGATCGGAAATCCATTGTCTTGGAGCATAACGTAAAGTGCTATCATCACAGCCGTCATTTCCGAAGTGTCTGATCGGAAATCTATTGTCTTGCTCGCAGGGCAACACATAAAGTACCTTAGGAATTATAATGTCTTGGCAACCCACTCTGACTTGGGAAAATGCGCAAAAAAAAGCGCAGATATTACAGCAGATACGGCTGTTTTTTAGTGCACGTAATGTGATTGAAGTGGAAACACCCGCATTATCACAAGGTACTGTCACTGATGTATACTTAGATGCCTTTACCTGTAAATATAATTTCTTAGCCGATAGTCCGGCTGACCAATCTGCGGAGCTGTATCTGCAAACCTCACCAGAATTTCATATGAAGCGTTTATTGGCTTCAGGTTATGGCTGTATCTATCAAATAGCCAAAGCTTTTCGTCATGAAGAGTCAGGTCGTTACCACAACCCTGAGTTCACAATGCTTGAGTGGTACCGTATTGGCTTTGATCAGTTTGATTTGATGTCTGAGGTAGCAGAACTACTGCAAGCTGTTTTAGGCGGTAATAAGGCGCTCTTTACTAGCTATCAAAATATATTTGTTAAAGTGGTCGGAATAGACCCACTTACCGCTGAATTTCCTGCGCTTGTTAACGTATTAACTAAATACAATAAGTCGGCTGATTGGCTCATTGAAATGAATGATACAGACTTGCTACTGCAGTTTATATTTACTGAAATAATTGAGCCAACCATAGGACTCAACGAGCCCCAATTTATCTATGACTTTCCTGTTGCACAGGCATCGCTAGCAAGAGTCTCAACTGATGATTCAAGAGTCGCGCAGCGATTTGAATGTTATTTTCGAGGTATTGAACTGGTTAATGGCTTTAATGAATTAACCGATGCTAAGGAACAGGTTGCAAGGTTTGAAGAAGATAATGCGAAAAGACGGGCACAAGGATTAGTTGAAAGACCCATTGATAAACGCTTTATTGATGCGTTAAAACATGGATTACCACAATGTTCTGGTGTTGCTTTAGGGATTGATCGTTTGGTGATGTTAGCGCTTGATGTCAAAGATATAAGTGAAGTGCAGAGTTTTTCAATAGAACGAGCTTAATGGTAATAGCACAAAGTCAAAATACGAGCTTGTTGTGCATACCCTAGGATTTTGTAAGACAGCTTCGTGCGCTTAGTTGACTTGCCGTAGTGGGGGATCTTAACGACAACTGATAGCCAATTGCGGACATTAAGCATTTGCAAATTCAGGAGCATATTTAGGGTAATATTATCCAAGATTGTCTGCTCACTTGTGGGGCTGCTTTAAGCTAAAATCGGCCTGTGATGTATCATATCTAAATGCTAAATTTAGCCACAAAGAATTCATGCCTAGAAACGTATCTTGATTCAAATCTATTGTTTTCAGTGGCAACAAAACTGCCATAAGAAGTTTTTTCTACTGCATCCCTTAGTCATATATAGAACGATGTTGATTCATTTATTCGTTTTGTTATCTGTTAAGTTTACGAAAACAAGTCATTACTATCACCGTAACATAGATAATTATAAAAAACAGTGCAGGGGTTTCTATATAACGTTTTGTTTTATATGTTATATTTTTAACGTGTATTTTCCCGTTTGGTTTTACGGTAAGAGTACCCCTTTAATAATATTTAATTTTTAATCGTGTATTATCTTCATAGTTTTCATTGAAAAATACCAAGGGAAAATTTATGTCAAACCGATTAGATATAGCTAATGAAATCATAAGACAAAATATAACAACTATTACAAATGATATTATTTGTCAGTTAGAGCTACTCGCCATAAATGTAAATAGCGCAGGTAATTATTGGGAGGTCATTTGTGAACAATCTCAAAATGGTCGCTTTTTCACCTGTGAATCAAACATGGATATGTTAGATAAATTAGTTTTACAAACTATCGATCAGCTAGATAACAAAATGCTTATAAATATCTGGCTTAATACGGATATAGGTATGGGGTATTCGATTGATGATTTTGCAGAGGTTAAGTATTGTGACGAGTATGACACCTATGACATAGTAAATTACATATCAAGAATTATTCGAAATAAGGCATGTGATTGGCCTTTAGAATTAGATCACAGTTATATTTCGTTCAAAGAATTAATGTCTAAGTTGATGACTGGATGTGCTATTTTTTTTGATAATGATTATTACGTTTAAAAACGTATTATAGATTTTAAGAAGTAATACTGTTTTCAATCTGCTATTAAACAAGGGAACACAAAGTAATGAGTCATCTTGATTATTTAAAAAACTATCGTAACGACCTTATCAGATCTCAAACAACACCACTGCTTATTGAACTCAATCAAGATGAAATTAATCGCTTAGCTAATGGAGCTAATAACAGTCAATTACAGTGTTTACCCGCATTAGTGGCACAGCAGGTTTATAACAAAAAAACAGATAATATTATAATGATAGATGGGGATGCAATTACGTCACCAGACAGCTTTATTTTACTTGATACATTGCTCGAACAGTTACGTTATGAACTTAAAAATATTAAAAGCCTTGCTACATTAAAAGAAACGTTAAAAGTGGGGGCCTCTGTTGCAACAGCGGGCATACTTAATGACTTTATAGGAGCTCATTTAGATAAAGGTTTAAACTTTGTTTTTGACGGGGTTAAAGAGCACTTATCAAACCTACTAACTGATATTACAATTGATAACATCGACCTATCTAAAGTCCTATTAAGTAATATCGAAGACTTGTTGAATGACAACGCGGGAGATAGCTTAGGGGATGTGATTAGTAAAGTTAACGAGCAAGAGTTGTATTTATCAACCGCTGCAAAAGTTGAGCTCAATATATTGTCTAATTCTTTTTCAATAACGGAAAAAATGGATGTATTTCAATTAACTTTTAAACTTATACTCGCTATCGCTTTAGATGCCCCTAAGCTGATTTATATTAACAATCCACATAAGTTAGACGATAATTCTATCGCGATGCTTTCATTGTTATTTTCCTTTGCTAAAGACCAAAAAGATAACGGTAAACACATCGGATTATCAGTACTCTACACTTACACAGATAAAAATTTTAACCTTTATAATGAAGTGGAAGAACCCCTTAAAATTAAGCAGCAATTATTAGTGGATCAACGACGTTTTATACAACGTTATGCAATGTTAGAGAAACCTTACAGCGACATCCCTGTAGTTGCCGTTAAGTCATCGTTGTTCATTGGTAGAAATAAAGAAATTGAACAATTAAGTTTTCAGTTTACTGATCGCACAGCAACTACGATCTCTGTTATTTCAGGTGAGCCGGGCATCGGTAAAACAGCATTAGTTAATCAACATTTAACTAATATTAAAAAGCAAGGTGAAGTGATCACCTTAACCGTACTTAATGAAGCCGGACATAGCTCAAGTAATACAGGATTAACCTCATTAGAAAAAAGCATTTTAGATGAAGCCAAACGGCTTGAGTTATTAGTGGGATGGAAAGACAAAGGGTTTAATTTTGTCAAAAATTTATCTACCAAAGAAAACGCAATAAAAGCGATAGGAACTATTTTTTCAGGCGCAGATAAAGTGCTTAGTGTTGCTGATTCAGCTTACCAGCGAGTAATGCTTGATAGTCATGTTGATACTGTTAAGCAAAGTGGTATGGGAGATTTAGACAATAAACAAGTGGATTTAAAACAGCGGCAATTTGATAATTTAGATAAAGCCATCGAAAAACTTAAAGGTATTTGTTCTGAACCAATGCCAATGATCCTTTTTATCGACGATTTACAATGGGTTGATGATACAGCCAGCGAATACATTCTAACGAGATTAATACAGCAACCCGATATTTATATAGTCTCAACTATTCGCCCTAGTGATGCCACAACTATATTTAGGCAGAAGCAGGTTAATCAATCTTCACATCAACATTCATTAGCATTACTAAAATCTTGTAAAATTAAAGATTTTAATATCGGTGTCGACGGTACGGATAGCCCTGTTTTACAAGCAGAAATCATTAATCTTAAAGGTTTTGATCATATTGCACTCACTGAACTTATATCTAGGGTCATAAAAGGGAAAAGTTCTCAGCATGAATCATTAGCAAACGCTGTATTTTCCACACTGGCTGGTGCTAATGCGAGTGACGTTAATACCCTTTTTGCTGTTGAAACCATTAATATGCTGTGTGATAAAAAACTGTACAGTGAAAATACCTTTGAACGTTTAATTTTAGACACGCCACTGCGTTTTAATCTCGAAGTTAAAGATATTGAAAGCACGCTAGCGCAAACCTTTGCCACGCTGCGAAGCAAGTATCAAGACTCACTCACACATGCAAATGAATCTACAGACGGTCAGCGCTTTAATTTAATGGCTTATGCTGTGATGGAAGAACGCTTACACCTATTAAAACTGTATTTTGGTGAGCAAGGCAATGCGGCAGTTAACACATTGTTGTTTTCATCGCTTTTAGGAGCGCCTTTTTCCTCTGATTTAGTTAAAAAAGTAATGCTTGCGGTTGCCAGTTCTGATGTACCTGAATTATTGCCTTTGAAGTCACATCTTGTCGGGAGTGGATCTGATACACATTTACGCCCTGAACATTATGTCATTATCGACGAAGTGTATGATATTTTACGTCGCTTGACAGTTAACGATGATAAATATCAATACCGTCATGGTTTATTACATACATTCTTAGATAAACAATTTGATTATTTATTAGATAGCGTATTGGTAGATAATACAGTAAAAGCTAAAAGCGAGCTGATTGGTGTTATTGTTGCCACCGTGAATCCGTTATCACAGTCACAGATGCAGAAGCTTCAACGGCTTTGTGATGATAGTGAAAGCGACAATAACGACGATGGTGAGAGTGATCTGTTTTTTAAGATAGAGCAAGCAGTAGAAGATCGTCTTTTCTATTGTTTGGTTGTAACAAATATATTGGCGAAAGGCTTTGCGCTATCTCCCGAACAATGGGCAGAACAGTATGTTGCTAGCATGAATGATTTGAATAGGTGTTTTAGTGACTCTGCTCTCATTGAAGAAGAAGTATCTTTGCTTGAAACGTTAGTAGAAACAACAGAAAAACTTTACACACAAACCAATAACGACCTTTGGGTAGACAGGTATATCAGCAGTCTAAATGATTTAGCACATATACACCAAAACCATGGTCGTTTTGAAGACGCAATCCCTCTGGCAGAAACCGCACTAGTGATAATAGAAAAACATTATGTACAAAACAATGACCGTTGGGTAGAGCAGTATATCGATTGTCGGATAAATTTATATCATAGCTATCAATTTCCTGAACAGCTTGAAATTTCAATACCTTTTCTTGAAACATCGGTAGATATAACAGAAAGACTTTACGCACAAAACAATGACCGCTGGGCAGAGAAGTACAGCGCTAGCCTGGAAAGCTTAGCAGATAGTTATAATGCCGTTGATTGGACTGAAGGTGCAATTCCTCTTTTGGAAAAATCATTAACTATAAGAGAAAAACTTCACAAGCAAGGCAAGAATATAACGAATTTTACGTACACTAATTGTCTGGAATCATTGGCTAGAAGTTATGAAAACGTTTACCGTTATGAAGACGCAATCCCTCTTTTGGAAACATTATTAACTATAATAGAAGGGCTTAACAAGCAAGATAATAACCGTAGTATTTATAAGTATGATAATTGCCTTGAGCAGTTAGCTAGAAATTATCGATGTGTTGATCGCTATGAAGATGCAACTCATCTTTTAGAGAGATTATTAGCTACAAATGAAAAGCATCACAATAAATACAAGAATACCTGGAGTTCAGAACAGAGAAAATCTCATTGTCTTGAATTGTTAGCTAATAATTATGGCTATGTTCACCGCGATGAAGATTCAATTCCTCTTTTGGAAGCGTCATTAGTTATAAGGGAAAAGCTTTACAAGCAAGACAAAGAGAGAGGGGAGTCGGAAGAGGACTACGCTCATTGCCTTGAATGGTTAGCTAAAAGTTATCAAAACGATTGTAGCTTTAGAGATTCAATTCCTCTTTTTGATGCTCTATTAGTTATAAGAGAAAATCTTTACAAGCAAGGCAAGGAGAAGTCGGAACTGATGTACACTAATTGTCTTGAAAATTTGGCTGTAAGCTATGAAATGGATGCAAGCATTGAACATGCAACTCCATTATTAACTATACGAGAAAAACTTTACAATCTGGACAATGAGAAATGGGGTTCAAATTACAGCGACACTCTGAATAGCTTGGCACTTTATTACAAAGAAGTAGGTGATTTTAAAAAAGCCACATCACTTTTTGAGGATGTATTGGCGATAGCAGAAAGCCTTTACGCACTAAACGAATTTTCCTGGGGTGAGCATTACGTTGAAAGCCTAAACAGCTTAGCATGTATTTATAAAGATGCTGGATTAGTTGAAAAGGCAATACCTCTTTTTGAAGTCAGAATTACGAAAATGGAAAAACTTTGCACACAAAATTATAATATTCCGTCTCAAGGTCGCTCCGCAAGTCGAAATAAATTAGTAAGGTTTCATTTAGATAGCGAACGCATTAAAGAGGCAAAATGCCTGTTAGAGCTGTTAGATTCGTAATAGATTCGCTTGTACTCCATTCAAGCGTACCAACTTACTTTATCTGCTTCTTATGATTGCGCTCAAATGAAAGAGCTGAACCAATATTGATTTAATATAATTTAAGTCAAAGGAAATAAGATGAAATGTGTAGCAATAAGTGATACTCATGGAATGTACCTTGATATCGATGTACCTGATGGCGATATATTGATACATGCAGGTGATATAACTAGGGTTGGGGGAGTTAATGAGCTTTATGATTTTAATTACTGGTTAGGTAATCAGCCGCATCAACATAAAATTGTGATTGCTGGTAATCACGATTGGTGTTTTGAAAGTGATCCTAAGGAGAGTAAAAGCATCCTAACCAATGCTATTTATTTACAAGATGAATCTATCATCATTAATGGGATTAAATTTTATGGTTCTCCATGGCAACCTTGGTTTTTAGATTGGACCTTTAATGTTGAACGAGGGGAAAAAATTCGAAAGAAGTGGTCATTAATACCTAATGATGTGGATGTACTTATTACCCATGGCCCTGCTTACGGAGTTTTAGATAAGGTGATAAGTGGGGAGTATGTTGGGTGTGAAGAACTTAAAAAAGTGATCGATAAAATTAATCCTAAGTTTCATGTTTGTGGACATATTCATGAAGGATATGGTGAAATTAAAAAGGATGGAGTTAACTATATCAATGCCTGTGTGTGTAACGCTGAATATATACCATCAAATTCACCACTCACCTTTGATATTTAAAGCGTCACTTATGTTTAGCGAACTTTGAGGCACGCTAATACAATTACGTGACTGGTTGCTTTGTTGACTATAAAAATGAAGGTAGCTCTACGTCTAATGAACACTAAAAACAGCTCAAAAATCTATTGATGTTAACGTCCGGTTTCGTATCAAAGTGGTCATTAAAAATCATGATTTTGGTTCATAAAAAGAGTCAGCTTAGTGGTAGCTACTGCCCTTTGAGCAGTCCGGTAAATATACTTTAAGTTTTCCTTTGAAATTCAATATTTCAAAAATATCCTAACGGCAAGTTGGTGCGCTTTATAGACATTAGAGTTAAAAATTTTTGCCATATATTTTCTAATGTATGTTTATTTTATTGTTAGTGTGTCCCTATACAGTAGGCTGTGATTCCTCCTTTCACACATCGAACAGTTGATTTGTTATTTTTAACTCATTGATCTACATATAACAATCAAGTAATCTCGCATTATTATAAATTATTGATAATTAACTCCACCTTGTAGAAAAAAGGAATTTTTCCTCATAATAAAGCTGTTGTTAGGTAAGCGATCATTATAGGCCGCCTTCCATCTCTACCTAAATCCTCTAAAGTAATGCCATCTTCACTCACCGAGAAAACACATGGCAAATACCCAAAAAACACCTCAGCAATGGCAAGTAATCGTCGAACAACATGCATTA
>JBAHZW010000062.1:0-20313 GCA_037132835.1 Colwellia sp.
ATCAACAACCCCTACTATTGATACAATTTTTGCTTGTGCTAATGTCGCCAATATTACTCTAAAGGATCACTCTTTTATATGGAGCCTGTTTTAGTTAACGCTTGGCAGTTCCATAATACCGTCAATTTCAATATCAACATCTTTTGGTAACCGAGACACTTGCACTGCGGCTCTGGCGGGGTAAGGTTGTCGAAAGTATTTACTCATAATGTCGTTAACCGTGGCAAAGTTACTTAAGTCAGTTAAGAAAATATTCACTTTGACCATGTCGTTAATATTACCGCCTGCAGCTTCACAGACAGCAACGATATTTTTAAATACTTGCTCGGCTTGCTCAGTAAAACCACCCTCAACGACTGTCATTGTTTCAGCAACAAGTGGAATTTGGCCAGATAAATAAACAGTGTTGTTCACTTTTACTGCTTGGCTATAAGTGCCAATAGCGCTCGGTGCTTTGTCTGTACTAATAATACTTTTCATCATTTTTTCCTCTAAAACTGTTTTGGTAACAGTCTACTGCTACTACTTTATTTGTTTCTGATGACGCGTTGCACATCAACCATGACTTTAATCTTTCTAATTATATCAGCTAAATGAATACGATCGCGACAAGTTATTTCCATGTCGATTATGTATAATCCAGCCTCTTTTTCACCTGAGTTTAAGCTATTCACATTAGAGTTACATCGTGCGATAACATTAGTTAATAGCGCTAATGCACCTTGATGGTTTATAATTTCGACCCGTAATTTAGCAATAAACTCCTTATCAATATCACTGTCCCATTTTACTGGGAATAAGTTGTTTTGATCATGGCCATTAATATTTCGGCAATCTTGTTGATGTACCATTAAACCTTTACCAGGGCTTAAGTAAGCTATAATTCCGTCACCTGGGATAGGATAACAACACTTACCATAACTCACTAACATACCCTCGGTGCCTTTTATTGGCATTTTAGTCTTATTTCTGGAAGGGCTTGCTTCACTATCCTCGGTAAAGCCATCGGTTAATTGTCTGGCAATGCCAATGCTTAAGGCATTACCAAGGCCGATGTTGGTAAGTAGTTCATCAAAATTACTATTACCGCTTTTTTTAACAACTTCATCAATTTTTTCTTGAGCTAAGTCTTTAATTTTAGTGGTACCAAGCGCATGAGATAATAAGCGTTGACCTAAAGCATGAGATTCATCTTTTTCGCAGCTTCTCAAGTAAGTTCTTATTTGCAATCGAGCCTTGGCGGTAACGACAAAGTTTAGCCAAGTCGCATTGGGTCTAGCCGATTTAGACGTAATGATCTCAATGGTTTGCCCTGACGTTATCGGTTGACTCATGGGGTAAGGTTTGCGATTAACCTTAACACCAACACATGAGTTACCCACATCGGTATGTACGGCATAAGCAAAATCTATTGCAGTGGCGCCCATGGGGAGCTCGATAATACGGCCGTCGGGGGTAAAGACATAAATTTCTTCGGGAAACAAATCAGATTTAACGTTTTCAATAAATTCAAAAGAGCTACCCGCGCTTTGTTGTAGCTCGAGTAAACTTTGCATCCAGCGACGCGCTTTCATTTGCGCCGTGGTGTCAATGTTTTCACCATCTTGTTTGTATAACCAATGAGCCGCAACACCTTTATCTGCCATTTGATCCATATCTTTGGTGCGGATTTGAATTTCAACAGGAATACCATGAGGACCAATTAACGAGGTATGCAAAGATTGATAACCGTTCGTTTTAGGGATAGCGATATAGTCTTTAAAGCGTGTATCAATAGGCTTAAATAAATTATGCATAACGCCTAGTGCGCGATAACAACAGTCTATCGTTTCATTCACTATAATGCGAAAAGCGTAAATGTCCATGACTTCATTGAACAGCACTTCTTTAGTCAGCATTTTTCTATAAATAGAATAGAGGTGTTTTTCTCTGCCGATAACTTGTGCATCAATACCGCATTCTTGTAACCGCGCGGTAATTTCTTTTTCAATGTTATCAACAAGTGTTTTACGGTTACCGCGGGCACTTTTTACTGCCGATTTTAAGGCGCGAGAGCGCATAGGGTAGAGCGCTTGAAAACCCAATAACTCCAATTCATTTTTTACATCATGTATACCTAAGCGGTTAGCAATTGGGGCATAGATTTCTAAAGTTTCGCGGGCAATGCGACGTCGTTTATCTGGACGTAAAGCGCCTAAGGTTCGCATGTTATGGGTGCGATCGGCCAATTTGATCAAAATAACACGAATATCTTGCACCATGGCAAGGACCATTTTACGGAAGTTTTCCGCTTGCATTTCTTCTTTGTTATCAAACTGGAGTTTATCTAGCTTACTGACACCTTCAACGAGCTCTGCCACGGTATGACCGAACAATTCAGCGAGTTCATCTTTGGTTACTTCGGTATCTTCAATGACGTCGTGTAATAGTGCCGCCATGAGCGTTTCATGGTCTAAGTGCATTTTGGCTAAATAAATTGCCACCGCAACGGGGTGAGTGATATAGGGATCACCACTAGAGCGCATTTGGCCATCATGGGCGCTGCGTGCAACTTTGTAGGCGTGCTTAAGTAAATCAATTTGTTCTTTTGGCAGGTAGGTTTCGCTAAGCTCTTTTAAAGGTTCAAACAGATACACCTAACACTCCAAATTGATAAGGGGAACAGAGGGCTACTTAGCCAGCGTTCAGTTAATCTAAATAGAATACGCAGCTATACGCTCTATTTACAAGGAAAAAATAAAACGAAATGAATAAAAAAACGCGTAACTTATTTCTGAGGTAAAGCAGAATGAGGTACGCGTTTTTAAAGGCTTAAGCTAAATCTTATTGTTGAATGATTTAGCTTTCACTTAATTCGTCTTGTTGAACACCAACAATCGCAGCAACAGCATCTAATTCAGCATTATCTCGCTGGATTTGTTGTAGGCGATCAGAAGAGTTCATAATGTCGGTAGTAATTAAACCTGCTTCAATTTCACGCAAGGCAATTACCGTTGGTTTGTCATTTTCGACGTCAACCAATGGTTCTTTTCCGCCCGTTGCAATTTGACGAGCACGACGTGATGCAACTAACACCAAATCAAAACGATTACCGACTTTTTCTACGGCATCTTCAACAGTTACGCGAGCCATCTGGACACTCCAACACTAATATAACAACTAACAAAATGGTTGCGTAGTTTACAGCTCACTCAATAATTAAGCAAGTAATAGCATCACAAGCCGCAAATTATCTTGTTTTTTGCTTATTTAATCGCATTAACGGTGTTTTGGGGGAGTAATTGACTAAATAATGCTTGCTGAGTAATGGCTTGTTGGCGACATTTTAGGCGCTGGCTATTTACAATAGTGGTGAGATCGAGCAATGCTTGGTCGAAGTCATCGTTGATAATAATATAATCAAATTCATTGTAGTGCGAACATTCAGCTTGCGCTTGCGCCATGCGATTGGCGATAACTTCATCGCTATCTTGTCCGCGACCACGCAAACGCTTTTCTAGCTCTTCTTTGGAAGGCGGGCTAATAAAGATGGTGGTCACACTGGGTTTTTTCATGCGTACTTGTTGAGCGCCTTGCCAATCAATATCAAGAAATACATCAATACCTTGAGCAAGTTGTGTATCAATAGCGGTGGCTGAAGTGCCGTAATAATTACCAAAAACCTCGGCATATTCATAAAAGGCATTGTTTTTTATTTGCTGTTTGAATTCATTCGCACTAACAAAATGATAATGTTCGGCATTATTTTCACTGGGACGTGGTTCTCTGGTGGTATGAGAGACCGATACCTGCATCGCTCTGGTTGATTGTTGCTGCTCTGGTTTTAGTAGGGCATTAATAAGGCTTGATTTTCCTGCGCCA
Source organism: Colwellia sp. (assembly GCA_037132835.1). Taxonomy (GTDB): domain Bacteria; phylum Pseudomonadota; class Gammaproteobacteria; order Enterobacterales; family Alteromonadaceae; genus Colwellia. Next base: position 3,862 of record JBAHZW010000062.1, read on the forward strand.
CTGGGAGCAGAAAGAATAAATAAATTACCGGGAGTAATCACAAGGGGTTCCTTCGGTTCAAATAAATCAAAAAGTAAAAACTGGCATTATTTTACGCTATTAGCATAAGGAAAACCCAGTCAAATCTTAGCGAGCATAACTAAGATTACAACGAGAGCACTTTCGCAATAGACTTTGCTAAGTAATCAACATTACTATTAGCAATGCCAGCAATACTTATGCGGCTAGAGCCAACCATGTAAATACTGTATTCATCTTGTAGTTGCTGTACCTGCTCAGGGGTAAGGCCTAAGAAAGAAAACATACCGTTTTGGCGAGTGATAAAGCTAAAATCACGGGTGACACCCTTCTCAATTAACTTATCAACAATTAACAGACGGTTACCATTAATACGGTCACGCATTTCTTTCAGTTCAAGGTACCATTCGTTACGGAGTTCTTCTGAACGTAAAATCGTTTCTACAATAGCCGCACCGTGCGCGGGAGGCATAGAGTAAAAAATTCGTACCACATGCAGTAATACCGTGTGTGCTATATCAGCGGCAAGGCTTGATTCGCCAACGATAGTGCAGGCGCCGATACGTTCACGGTATAAGCCAAAGTTTTTTGAACACGAACTACAGATAATCATTTCTTTCACTGAGTCAGCCAGTAAACGTAAACCGAAAGCATCTTCGTCTAAACCAGAACCAAAACCTTGATAAGCCATGTCAATTAAGGGCGTGAAACCAACATTTTTTGCTACGTCAGCCACTTGCTGCCATTGTTCATTACTTAAATCCATACCGCTTGGGTTATGACAGCAAGCATGGAATAACACCACGTCATTACGGCTAACGCTTTTAAGCGCAGTTAACATGCCGTCAAAGTCTAGGTTTTTATTTTCATAATCGTAATAGGGATAGGTTTTAACATTTAAACCAGCGGCAGAAAATAACCCGGTGTGGTTCGCCCATGTTGGGTTGCTTACCCAAATAGTTGCGCCAGTTTTACACGCATTGATGAACTCAGCGGCTATGCGTAAAGCCCCCGTACCACCTGGGGTTGAGATAGTGCGGGTTCGTTTTTTGTTGAGTGCTTTATGCTCCACGCCAAAAATAAGCTTAGCCATTTCAACATTAAAAGGTTCAGAGCCCGTTGGACCAATATAAACTTTACTGTCTTCTGTGGTTTGGCGATGTAACTCGGCCTTTTTTACACAATTAAGCACGGCAGTGTGACCTGCTTCATTTTTGTATACGCCAACACCTAAATCAATTTTATTTGGGTTATTATCGTTTCTATATTTAGTTAATAATCCAAGAATTGGATCGGAAGGCATTGCCTTTAAACTACCAAACATGACAGAAGTTTACCTTAAGGTTAGTTGAGGATAAGTACATAACAGCAGCGATTACTTAAACACTCGGATTTTTAGTTAGCTTGTTAACTAGACGTTTGATTAGGCTATTAACTAAGCGCTTAACTAAGTATGCATAACTCAGAGTTATTACCTAATTAAAATTATTTTTATGTTTGATAGAGATAAACTTTATTCCTCTTAAAAATTATTCGTCGCGGCAGCAATAATACCGATAACGCCACCAAAGATCCCCCCCCAAACAACTAACCAGCCGAGGTGTTTTTTTATCATCAGTTGTACCATTTCTTTGACCAGTTGTGGGGTTAATTCATTTAGACGTTTTTCAATTATCTCACTTACTTTTTCACGCATGCTAGCAATAACATCGGGTTGTTCTAACTCTTCTCGTAACAGGGTATTAAACTGTTCGCCTTCGCTTATCTCTTTGATAGCTATTTTCATTTTTTCAATGAAAGGTTCTTTCATGGGTTTAATAGCATCAGTGCCACCGACCATGGCAAGCATAGGGCCAAAGGATGATTGCTCAATCACTTCAACAAGACTATTAAATGCAGGACTCAAATCAACTTTTTTAATGATTGACCCTAAATCAAGGGTACTGGGTTTGCCCGAGCTATCAGAAAGAAAACGGTCAATGTTTTCTTCGGTAAAAAATTGCTCCATCATCAACTGACTAATCGCGACTTTGAATTCTTCAAAACGTGCAGGAATAACACCTGAGCCATAAAGTAAGGGGACTTTTTCAAACAGCATGTGCACGGCAAGCCAATTGGTTACGGCGCCAGATAAGGCAAACAAACCTAGGGTAAAAATAAGATGTTGTTCGCTAACATAGCCGCCTATTGTAAAGGCTAACGCAATAAGGTTGGTTATAAGGCTTTTGTTCACCAAATACTCCTAGGTGTTTTGATTAAGACCAATTCCACTAACACTGTGATCATTTTTCCTACATATAAAGTAGATCACCTAATTAATGGTACGGGTATAAGTATTTAATTGTCATGATAACATTTAAATTACCGACCTTAAAAATAGATCACTTAATTTAACATGCCTATGTAGTTTACTCAGGAGGTCTTTGTAAGCGTCATACATCGACTAAAACACCACGGGGATGACGATCCTGAGCCAAGTGCATAGGCAAGTAATTTAATGGCTTGGTATTATAACTCGATTTGTCTTAGCGGTGAGTGATTTTTAATCTATTTATAATGAATACGAATAATGTCAAAAATGCGTTCACCGTCTGGGGTATGAACAACCACTTCATCATCAACGGCTTTACCTAATAAAGCACGAGCCATTGGGGAATCAATACTGATTTCTCCGCGTTTTACATCCCATTCATCAGGCCCTACCAAACGATAAATCACTTCAATATCATTTTCATTGATTAAGGTCACCCAAGCACCAAAAAACACTCGACCCTCTTGTCTTGGATCAGGGTATACTATGTTCAAATCCTCGGTTCGCTTCATCAAAAAGCGCACGCGACGGTCTATCTCGCGTAAACGCCTTTTGCCGTATATGTATTCTGCATTTTCACTGCGATCACCCTGTGCTGCGGCTTCACTTACTGAACGAGTAATTTTGGGTCGTTCGTCTTTCCAAAGAAATTTTAGTTCTTTATCTAAGCGATCCCAGCCTGATCGGGTAATATAATTTGATTTTTTCATAGAAAATTTTTAAAGAAAAAGTAAGTAGATACTACATGTTATCCAGATAGTGTCATTGTACAACTCATACCACTACAGATAAAGCAGAGAACTTTTTCAACAATTATATTTAGTGGTTATAAACCACACAGGAAGTATCAAGATGCTAAGGTAAAGCATATGTCGAGCGTTGTATTGCTATATTTCTGCTCCATATAAAGGACTATCGATACAAAATTTATCCATATTACTGTAATAATATTCAGGGGTACTTATTTTTTCATGGCACACTTTATACCATATATGGATCCTCTCCGATTGCAGACAATTTAAATCGTTGAAATAGAGTGCATTGCAGCCATATATGATATGACTATTCCCTAGAAGAAAATCTTCTTACCGCTATACATGCTGAAAATAAAAAAGCTGTTGCACAATATAACAATGTGCAACAGCATTTAGCCTAAGCAGTTTTCAATTTTATCACTTCACGCTAACTTCAGGTTTTGATAAATATCGATAACTGAAGTTACGCTATTATTCACAGCTTGGTAGTATTAATGTGCCAGTGTAACTTGCTTGGAAGCCTAATGTGGTTGAGGCATTCGCGGTCAGTGTGCCATTCCAAGGCGCATTAGTAAGGCTAATATCACCCGTAGTGCCACTATATTCACCAGACCAACTATTACCTATGCTATGACCGTCAGGTAAAGCAATATTCACTTGCCAACTACTTACCGCGCTAGTCCCGGTATTGCTAATGGTAATTGCTGCGGTATAGCCGGTATTCCATGAATTAACCACTAATTCACATTGTATACCTTCGTTTATGGTAGCATTTTCAACCGTAACGCTAACCGTTGCGGCGTTAGACGTATTGCCATCGTCGTCCGTAACCGTATAACTAAAGTTATCTTCACCCACGTAATCGGTATTAGGTGTATAAATAGCTTGGTTGTTAGCTATTTCAACACTGCCATCATTTGGCATGTACGCTAGTGAATATAAAGTTATAGTGCCATTATCGCTACCTGACAGACTGATTGTTACCGATGTATTAACGGTTGTTGTTGCTGTTTTATCATCAGCCGTTGGCTCACAAGCAGTACCGCAAGCAAGTACGTCAATGGTAACCGTCGCTAACGCTGAGTCTTGACCTTCGTTATCGGTAACTAAATAGGTAAAACTATCTAGGCCAATAAAGTCGCTATTAGGTAGGTAATTAACCACATTTGTACTTAAAGGATCCGTGCTTAATGTTGCCGTACCATAGGTCGGTTGTTCACCAATGGTATAACCGGTAATAACACCGTTACTATCAGTGCCTATTAGCGTGATAGTGATCGCTTCATCTTCAACCGTACTGGTCGAAATCTCTTGGGCAACGGGGATACAAGCATCACCACACACTTCAATTAAGGTGATGTTAACCACACCTGCTTGAGAGTCCGTACTGTTGTTATCTGTTACGGTAAAGCTAAAACTATCGGTACCTACATAACCGGCTTCAGGCACATAAGTGGCTAAACCTGTATTATCAAGGGTAACCGAACCATGCATGGCATCAGTTGTTACTTGATAGGTGTCAATTGTACCGTCACTGTCAGTGCCCACTAGCTGTATTACTATCGTTTCATCAACATTACCAATAACACTTTGGCCAATAGCGCTCGGGGCACTATTAGGGCAGTCTTCTTGGCAAGCTTCGATTAATGGTTCAAGTTCTGGTGCTGATTGATGGAAGGTTTTGTCAGACGTTAACCAGATGCTGCCTTCACTACTAAAATCATCGGCTGAAGCGGTAAAGTTTGCATTACCTGTTCCGTCAAGGGAAAAGCGCGCTGAGCTACCCCAATTTGGCATGCTAAAATGGAATGAATATGAAGGTTCTTGATGAAATTCATAATGATACCAACCTTTACCTAAGTTAGCTTTAGGCGCTTCAGGTTGTTCTATTGCGCCGGTGCCAACATAGTCACTCATCGCTGAGTTATCTGGTTGATAATAAATTTCGTAGGCGGTGGCCGCATTTGTCGTGGCACATATCGCGTTTGATTGTGCAGAAGTTAAACCACTATAATCTTGCGAGACTACTTTAAAGCAATACTCAGTATTAGGCGATAGCGGCACAAAAGATGAAAAGGTCGACATAGTGCTATCAAATAGCGCATAACTGCCACCATCAGCTTTCATGTAAACATTATATTTACGTACCTGCGCATTATCGCTAGCAATGTCCCAGCTTACTTCTATTGACGAACCACTGGTTGCCGTTGCAATGATATTGCTAGGCGCTTGTGGGGCAATAGTATCTAGCGGCGCAGGGATCGCTTCTTCAATATAAGCAAGTACTGCCACTAAGTTGGCATTCCAGTTAACGGTAATTTCATTGGAAGAATAATTATTCCAATGATCCGAATAACTTTTAGCGGGTGTTGAACAAGGCGTACCCGGGGCTTCAACACCACTAGTGCCATCTTCTACTAGGTCGTTTTGCGGCCCGCCAGCAACAGAGCCTGGATAAGGAATAGATACTGCTTCCGCAATGGCGGTAACTGGGTTCGCTTTCGATTTCAACCAAAATCTATGGTGCGGCTCTGTGGTTGGGTTTTCGCCATAGCCTGTCATATAAGCACGATCAAGGGCATTAATACCTAAAACATGATCCATACTACGGGTAACCCCATCAAGATATTTTTGCTCTCCTGTGGCGCGATGTGCACTGGCAAGATGAATACCTTGGCTTAATACGCCTGAGCCAATCGACCCCCAATAATAAACTTGCTCACCGGTACATTCACCACCCATAGGGCTAGCATTAGTCGCCGTAATTGGGGTCATATAGCCTTCGTTATCGATGTTAGCTAATAAACTGTCAGAAAAATCACTTACGCCTGCAATAAGTTGTGCATTTTGCGCTGTGGTTAATCCAGAGTCGGCTTGGTTGATAAGTAGTGAAAAACTACCCCCAACATGGGTTTCAGCCCAATCAAAACCACTAAACTCGGCAAAATGTGGACTTGCTAATAAATAGCTTTTATATATTTCTTTTTTGGTGGTTAAGTATAACTCTGTTGCTGCCCAGTAAAACTCATCACTCACTTTGTCATCGTTGTAAGGGCCACTGCCTTTTGAAGCATCTGCCGAGGCAAAAAGTGCCGGAGAAGCAACGGCTGCAGTCCATGCCAGTTCAGCTTTTTCTATCAAGGTTTGATAATAAGGGACAGTGCTACCGTCAAAGCCTGCTGCTTGTGGGTAGTTTTTCCATAAACGAGCCGCTTGTGCCATAACCGCGGCACCATTTAAGGTAGCGGCGGTTGATACCGGTTTAATGGTGCGTTTACTTTGTGGATTGCTCCAGTAAATGCCATCATCGTCAACCGGGGCTAGTGGAAAAGGAGCCCAGTCTTGCCATGATTTTTTATGATGAATCATACCTGGGTACGGCGAGAAATCTTGCGGAACTTGCATACGGGCAATGAAATCGAGTTCAATACGGGCTTCATCTAAGATATCAGGTATGCCATTACTGCTCTCTGGAATTAATAATGAGCCGTCAGGGTAAGCGCTAGGGTTCGCTTCATATACGTGCTGTAATAACCAAGTATAATAACCACCGTTAACAACATAACCGCCGTAATCACCGGCGTCTGCATGGCCGCCTTCAACATTTAAACTATAAGTACAGGCAACACTGCTGGGCCAATCGGCAGGTAAATCGTCATCACAGGCAAGGTTGTTATCAAACGCATGACCTGCTTCACGGGCAAATTCTTCACCAACATACTCAGCTAATACTGGCATGCCAAAACGTTGATGGTAAAAATACATCAAGGCATCTTCTTTCATATAGGTATATACGTAGTCACTAATTTTAAAGGGGTAACTGGTATCTGAGCCTATGGATAAGACGTAATCATCACCGGTAGCGGTGACATTAGAAAAGTTGATATGAGAAACCGTATCACCAGACGCTGTATCTGCACCATACTCACTGGTAGACCCTGTAGCTACGACTTCGCCAGCGCTATTTTTAAGCTGCCAAGTGGCTCCTGCAGCACCGGTATATACCGCATGTTTAGGCTGTTCGGGTAAATATCCGTGCTGGTTTACCCTTAAGCTGTTGACTGGTTTTATTTCAGCATTGACCACTGAACTAGTGATTGTTGCAGTTGCTGTTAATAAGTATAAGGTTACGAGAGTTATTTTATTGAGCTTAAAATTTAACGCCATGTTAGATCCCTTTAATGGTTATTAGTTAATATTTTTAATGTAATAAAAGTGTGCTTGTAGTGGGTTGTAAGGCCAAGCCTTGTTTCTCACCTATTGAAAAGAGGTGAAATAAAAGACCTGACCCTGAAGTTTTATGAGTTAACTCATGAGCTAATTCATAGGTGAGCTAAGGTCTTTATTCAGCCCAAAGCCATTGCAACAAGTCTATTTTCCTCTCATCGAAATCTAACCAAAAACCCCAGTCACTGGTATTATCGATAGGATCATAGGCGTGTAAGTATATCCCACCAGTATCGCCAGATTCTGGATTGATTGACCAGTAACAGCCTTGGATATCTTTATCTTTCATGTAATCAACCAAGGTGTTTTGCCACACTTGATCTATGCCGGGCTCAATATGGCTCCACATTTCCTGCTCTGCAATCCGCGAATTATTTGGCCAATCCATATTGCCACCAAACTCACCAATCACCATGGCATAACCTTGCTCACGCAAATAGCCAAAGTGCTCATCCCAACCAGCGTACAATTTTTCAGCATCAATGACTAAGTTACAATCCGCTTCACCCGCTTCATCACCACTCAAGCCTTCACACTCAGGTTGTGTTGGATCCATAAAGTGTTCCTGTGCAAACACTGACGGGCCATAAGTATGCGGTGAGAGAACCAAACGATTTTTTGGAATATTTAATGGGTTAGTTTGATGTTCATAGAAGTTCTCCCCCCAGTTCGGGTTAGATGTTTCATCACCATGAGGAACCTCGATACCATCAGACGTACCACCAGAAATACCTTCAACAAAAATCAGTATATCGGGATTAACTTCATTAATGGCTTCATAGGCATGCTCAGACAATGTTTTCCAGTCTTCCCAAGTGTAATCCCATGGTTCGTTAAAGATATCGATACCCATAATATTGTCGACACCGATCTCAGCAGACAGGCCTGCAATTTCTCTTAAGTTATCCAACCAGATCTCTTCGTTGTACTCATGAACCGTGACACCATCACCTGCTTCAGCACAGGCATAATCTTCACGAGTATAGTCATAGCCAACACGATCTTTATCTGCATAAGGCGGTATAGAATCAAGTTTACCTGCACGCCAGCCAAGGTAGTTTGAACAAGAGTGGATATCTATAATCACTTGCAAATCATTCTCGTCAGCTTGTTTTATAAAATCTACCATCGCTTGACGCGCATTGGTTTGACGTACAGATTCATGATTTTTCAGTACGCCACCATCACTGACAAAACCTATGCCTTGCGCATCGGTTTCATCTAAGGTTTGTGGTGCAATAGGCAGGCGGATCACGTTGATGCCTTGTGCTTTGATCTCATCCATGGTTTGTTGGATGGTACGGTCTGTACCTTCGCCACTATTTGCCCACCACATGTTACCAACGTACAGCTCCATAGGTGCGCCACCTGGGTTGTTAGCCGAATCTGACGGTTCATGTTGTCCCTCAAGACCAAACCAGTTACCACATTGCACTGGTAATATCGTGCCATTTTTGGTGATATTACCCGTTGCATCAACGCGGAAAGTCCCCTCGACTTCACAACCCGTTGCATCAACAGCTGTGCCGGCTGGTGTATCTGGGCATTCATCAATTTCATTGGCAATACCATCATTATCATCATCTATGATTGGCAGTAAGGTACAACCCAGTGCATCGACCTCTTCACCTGCTGGCGTATCTGGACATTCATCTATTGTATCGTTAATACCATCATTATCTGTATCAGGTAAAATAGTACAGCCAAGAGCATCAACTTCATCACCAACTGGTGTATCTGGGCACTGATCGACCGCATCCTCTACACCATCTTCATCGGCGTCAAGGAACACAGTACAGCCAAGTTCATCAACGGTATCGCCAGCTGGCGTATCTGGACACTGATCTAACTCATCAATAACGCCATCATTATCACTATCTACTGGCGCTAACTCACCACAAATATCACCGGTCACTAGGGCAACTGGCGCAGTACTATTGGCAACTGATTTACTGCCCTGCAAACCAAAGACAATGCTACTGCCTGGTGCTATGCTACTATTCCAGCTTAAATTACTCGCAGTATAAGGGTTCGAGCCACTGACATTAGCGTTCCAGATATTGTTTGCCACCGCATCATCATAAGACCATTGAACCTCCCAGCCATCGATGGGCGCTGTGCCATCATTGGTGATGCGAATTTCAGCGACAAAACCCGTTGGCCAGTCACTTTGTATCACATGCTCGCACTGTGCTGCCTGCACTGCGCTTGCATAACTTCCGGCAACGCCAAGTAAACTCAATAGGATAGCCCTGCGTAATGGCTTGATTTTTCCTTTTATCATTATTTCTTCCTTTTTTATTAAGCGGTCATAGCTGCTGAGTCCGTACGAACAACAGCCCTTTGTTGTTATACTTATTAGAGAATTCTACGGCTATTTTTCTTTAAGTATTGCTTCTTCTAACGCAACACCGAGCAGGTATGTCTTTCATATCTACCCAGTGATGTGAATTGGTAAATGAGTGATTAAGGGCGACAAGTAGGTACGACAAAAATGCCACTATAACTGCCTTGTACACCTAAACTAACCGAGCCGTTCGGCGCGATAACATTGTTATAGGACAAACTAGAAATTTGTACTTCCGTGTCACTGATATGGGTAATGGCTCCACCCCAGCCACTCGTAATAACAACACCTTCGGCTAGCTCTAAGGTAACGCTCCACTCATTCACTGAACTTGCGCCGGTATTGGTGACGATAATGTCACTCAAGACAAAGCCGCCCGGCCAAATATTGTTACTGCCTAATTGGCAAGTTAGGTGACTAGGCTCGGTGATGTTTATTGCTATAGTTTGTGAAACATTGAGACTTTGCTGATTTTCATCAACGGCGGTAACGATCAGTTCTTGGCTACCAACATCGGCACTTGCCGTTAATAAAGCCGTTTGATCATGAGCATATATTTGACTAACACCTGCAAAATCAACTTGATAATACTCGGCATTCTCTAAGCTAACCGTAAGTTCAAAATTACTGCCTTGTTCAATACTAGTACCCGTTGTCGGCGAGGTAATATTGACAGTGGCAGGTAAAATAACTTGTTCAACACTGGTGAGGCTAATGCTTGAAGAAAGCTCGGTTTCTTTTCCTTCATCATCAAGACCTATAGCGGTTACTACAAAGGTTTTATTGCTGCTAGGGGCTTGAATAACCGCACTACTTGTTGTACCCGTTGCCACCTTGTCTGCGTCAAGATAAATAGCGGCACTACTAAGTTTGGTTAAATCATAATGAATGGTCACTTCGCTATCGATAGTGACTTGACTGCCGGTAAGGGGGGAGGTGATGGTAATACTAGGAACTAAACTCTGATAATAATCATTAACATTGGTACCTGTAGCTTCACTACCTAGGACAACTTGATGATCTAAACCTATATATTTACCGGTTTCACTTTTCCATAATGACGGTTCAAATAAGGCGTATTTTTCTTCGTCCCACGTTATCCAGTCGTTCAGTAACAAACCGCCAGTGTCCCCAGAATTTGGGTTTAGACACCAAAAAGTATGGTGTAAACCGTTTTCGATAATTAACTCACGTAAGGCCAACATCCACTTTTCATTATCACCACCATCCATAAAACCACCCCATTCGCCTAATAGCAGTGGTGAAATCTCTTGTTCATGAATAAACATCCAATTATCTTTCCATACGTCTTGGTATAAACTGTCTTTGGTAAAACCCTCATAAAACCAAGCTTGTTGGTAAACTAATGGGCCATAATCATGGGGTGAATAAACAAGTTGGTCTTGGTTTTCACCTAAATCAATTGGATGGTCTTTTACACCGCGTAAATTACCGCCCCACCAATTATTAAAATAGTCATTTTTATCAGCAGAGGTCCAATTCACACCATCGATAGGGTAAGACTCTATGCCCTCACACAAAACTAATACCTTTGGGTTAATCGCTAAAATAGCGTTAGAAACATTTTCACAGGCGTATTTAAAGTTATTTTCGTCGGTTGAATCGTCCCATTTTGCAAATTCTTGAGTGCCCCAAGGCTGTCCGTGTGGTTCGTTTTCAATATCGAACGCAATCAGTGTGTCATCGTTTACATAACGCGCAGCAACCCATTCCCAGCTTTGTTTAAAGTCAGCAGAAGTGATATCCCCTTTATACCAAAGTGGGGCGAAATGCCCAGAGTTATCAGCTTCTGCGCTGTGTACATCAAGTAATATCTTGATGCCATACTTTTTAGATACGGCAATAACTTCATCAAAAACTTCTAAGTTAGTTTTACCTTCAAGTGCAGGATTAACATAGGTATTGATACTAGGTACGCTAGTTTCACCCTTACTCCATTCAACCAATAATTCTGTAGAGATAGGTACACGTAAAATATTGATGCCACGGCTGGAAATAGCCGAAATTGCTGAATCTAGGTTCACCGCCCATAAGCCATGGAGGGTACGTTCTGAGGCATTAAAACCGAACCAATTTGCTCCGGTTAACCAGACTTGATTACCTTGCTCGTCAACAATTTTATTACCTTCAACATGTAACCAATCATCGTTATTTAGTGGTTCTCCAGCAACTGAAGAATACGACTGTAAACTACAAGCAAGTAGCAGACTGGTTAAACTTACCGCTATTTTTGACTTTGTCATTTTATAATCCTTGGATTTTTAGGTATCGATATTTACTTACCGATGATTTTATTATTAGGCTATGTTGATATATGCAGTGTCGCTGCAATGGTTGATGATGAACACTTTAGCCATTGAACATTGACTTTGACTAAAGTGCTTATTTGTTTTTAGATAAACAATAAATTAAAAAAATAGCTAGCTAGGTTTCCCTAACTAGCTCATGTAACTAAGCTTTAGTTACAAACGCTACCGCTAACAACAGGGGTAGCCGCTGGAGTATTTTCTGTGCCTTTAGTACCTTGCATGCCAAACTCTACTGTTTGACCTGGGGCAATTTGACTATTCCAAGATAATGAACTGGCGCTATAGGGGTTGTCGCCACTTACCACTGCATTCCAGCCGTTAGTGCGTAGGGTTCCATCGGTATATTCCCAGTTGACTTGCCAACCATTAATGGTTTCGCTGCCATTATTGGTAATTTGAATCACAGCAACAAAACCGCTTTGCCATTCATTAGAAATAACATATTCACAGCTACTGTCACCAACTACAGGGTCAGTTACTACTATGTTTTGGCTGGTCATATCGTTATGACCTTCACCGTCATCAACCGTGAGTGATACCGTATAAGTACCGGCTGTGCTGTAGCTATGACTTGGCGTTGCGTCGGTACTGCTATTGTCACCGCTGTCACTTTCACCAAAGTTCCACAAATACGTTAACGCATCACCATCAATATCCGATGAGCTTGTGCCATCAAAAGTAGCGCTAAGGTTGTTACTTGTTGAGGTAAAGCTAGCTTCAGGCGCGCTATTTTCAGGTTGCTCAATAGCGAGTAGGCTAATACTGGCGGATGCATCTAATACATTTTCATCAGCATCTAATGCCACCACCTCGACAGTAAAACTACCCACAACTGCTGGCGCTGTGATGCTAGTTGAATTACCGGTAACATTGCTCGCAACGATAACACCGTCAACAGATACATTGACTGCGGCGGCATTAGCAAAAGCGTAGCTAACAATGACGTCTTGGTTAATGAAAACTTGGCTACCAGTTACCGGTGAGGTAATGCTGACACTTGGTACAATAGCTTCTTCAACCGTGATAGAGACAGTTGCTGATGCTGAGCTATCTCCGGCATTATCTGTTGCGCTATAAGTAAAGCTATCTACACCAGAAAATTCGGTATTAGGGGTATAAGTGAGACTTGCACCCGTACCGGTTAATTGACCGTAAGTTGGAGTGCTAACGCTATAACTGCTGATGCTGCCATCACTGTCTGTAGCAACTAAATTAATGGCAACGGCTGTTTCATAGCTGGTGCTTACATTCAGGTCTTGGGCAACCGGTAAACAATTTATTTCAGTGGTTGCGCCACAAGGTGCAGAAGGCTCTTCGCCCCATACTAAGGTATCGCCATCATAGAGCGCAATTTTACTGGCTGTGCTATACGCCGAGCCATAATCATCCCATGAAGGATCATCACTGTTATCCCAGTCAGAGTCGTTGTTTGTATTGGGTAACGATAGACGGAATTGCACTTCTTTTTTAGAATCTGACTGACCACCGGGGAAAATGTTTATGCCAGCAAATGAAATTTCAGTGTAATAAATATTATCACTAGCATCACCCCAGCTTTTTAACTGAGAAACACTACTGGCTTGTGAATACGAGGCACTGACCGTGATATCGTCAACACTATAACCTTTCGCCATTTCACTGGTTAAATCAACCCAATAACGCAGTTTAAGATCATCGCTAACTTGTGCCGGCCATGCAGTGTGATTGTATGTTAATGAGCCTATTTCAATATAACGAGGCCCGGTTGAATTGACCTTTGCTTCAACATAAAACTCTAAGTCAGGTGTCTCTGCCGCAGGAAAATCAGCTTCGGCGATTGGATCACCACCAAACTCGAGGTACATACGCGCTAAAGCTGAAGTGAAGCCGGCGTTATAGTCGGTCGCTACTTCATTGGCAACATAATCATCTCTATCATCTTCATAAGCATCACCGCTGCCTGGACCACCGACTAAAGCGCCGACTAATAAATGACGACTTTCTACCGGTAAAGCAGAACTGTCTGACCAACTGCCATGAGCGGTTCTATGATGAGGGTTTTTAGGACCATTGGCAGCCATGCCTATTTGATAAGGAATACCCTTAGGGTTATCACCCATAATGTATTCCATTTGACCAATAGCAAAATCTTTATAAGCTTGCACGCGGCTATTACTTGCGTCTACTTGGCTTAAATAATCAGAGTATAATAAGGCAATAAACGAGGTGTTGGCGGCATAACGCGTTGCGCCCCAACTATCAAGTTGTGCTAAACCGCCATCGGTATAGCTAATACGTTCACCGTTATAACCTGTACTCCAATAATCTAACCAACGCTCTGCATCATCGCGATACTCTTCGTCATTGGTTAATTGCGCTAATAAAACATAAGAGCCATAGCTTTTATCATCCCAAGCATGAGTCCATTTATACGATTTTATAGTCGTTTGGTTTTCAGTATTTAAACCAGCGTAATCTGTTTTTGCCGCGTCGAGGTAGCTTTGCTCACCCGTCGCTTTGTGTAACCAAAGAGCAGACCAGACCAGTTCATCTTGATAACCACTCCATGAATTATAAAAGGCACTAGCATCGGTAATACAATCACTGTATTTACCTTGATAAGTTTTAGCAAAAGTATATAACTGACGAGCCTTGCTGATTAATAAAGCGGAATAAGTTGGATCATCTTCAGCAAAAACCATCGCGATGGCTGACAGTGCGGCAGCAGTTTCGCCGGCTAGATCAGAGCCTGGACAAGTGGCTGATATGGCATAAGATGGACGATTAGCCGCCGCTCTTGAACTTACTTCTATTACTTCAGCAGAGCCCCACCATGAATGGTCATCTGAGCCAGTGCCGACCTGACCATAAAGTACATACGGTTCAATGTAAGCGCTTACAAAATAATCCGAAATAAAACGCAAATTATTTTTGATATGTACCATTTGACCACTTTGCTCGTATGCTTCAGGGTATTCAACCACACCCCAAGCTAACATAGTGGCGCTGGCAGCCATTGGAAAACCGAATTTAACATGGTCGCCGGCGTCATACCAACCACCCGAGAGATCGATACCATTATCACTACCATCATTTACCGTGGAATCACCACGCCATTCAGTACGATTCCAATCAGGTAAAACCCCTGATTGCTGTGCTTCGTAAAAGTAAATGGATTTTTGTAGCGCTTCACCATAATTTGGCGTGGCATCACTGGTCATTGCCACTGCACTTAAGTTAAGCGCTAGAGCGAGTTGTAATGTTACTGTAGATAATTTCATTTTTATAATTCCTTTTCTAAAAATTCAGTTATAGCTTGTTTGGGTGTTTTTATTTTTATTAAAAACGGCTTATAGTAAGATCCAATTTTTTTACTGGTTCTATGCTGGTTATTTATTAACTGAAGCTTGATAACGAGCAAAATATAAATCATTCCATTGCTAATTTATAAGTGTAGTGGTGATAAAACGACCACATTGACTATAATGTAAACGCTTACATTTTCCAAACAATATTAACATTTTTTTTACATTTTACTTGTGGGTCCGTATAAGTCATTGAATGTATTAGTTAAGCTGAATTCTTTATTGTTTATTATCTTTCGAGACGCTTATATTCTTTATTTTATTGTCAAGCTGTCGATTCATTGAGCAAACATATCAACCAGTTAAATATCAATTAATTGCTGTTCATAAAAATCAACCAAACTTCAAACGGTCACCCGTTGAAACTTATCAAGCGGTTGTATTGGCTTCTTTGAAGTCGATATAAAAGTTAAACTTTAAAATCTCTCATTAAATCTTCAATAAAATGGGCTGCTAATTCATGCCTGCCAGCATACCCAGATTTTGAATACACACTTGTCGCCTGACTTCTTACTGTTTTTTCCTTCACCTTGCGAGCAAGAGCGATTTCTTTCATTGATAGCCCCTTGATGAGTAGTAACGCTACTTCAGATTCAGAGGGTGTAAGTTTCCACTGCTGGAACTGCTGCTTCATCACTGCCAACAATTCACCCGCAAGCCTTGCTGTTTTCGTTTTTTCTACTTTAATTTCCTTCCCTAGAGATTTAACGTGTTTAATTTCAAAATACAGAACAGTTGATATAGCGATAAAAACAATCAACTCGATTGAAATGTGAAAAATTCCATCCTCATCATTAATTAAATCACCAACAATATCAAAGATAAAAAACGTCATAGCTAAAGACAACACAATGGCGGGAAAATACTTTTTAAGCTCCATTAAAACCTCTTGATGTAAAACTATCATTGCTACTACTGATAAACGCAGTAAATAACCCATTGATGTTACACCATCATCAGCAAGCTCACTAGTAATACCAGTTTCATTAAATTAGTTCCCACTCAGAGCTTGTCAGTGCTTTGAGAATAAAGTGAATTTTTTTGTGTATAGTCACTCTATATTAAAGGAATTCTGTGCGATTATCGACGTACTGACAAACTCCCAAAGGGCGAGTTTAAA
>JBAHZW010000015.1:0-10776 GCA_037132835.1 Colwellia sp.
TGTCTGAAAGATTCGGCTAAAAGCGTTTTTTTCATTGTTGAGTCGTGTTTGCGTAGAATGACTAGGCTACACGCGACTCGCCGCGAATAAAACGCTTTTAGCTCGAACAAAATTTAACCGCGAAAGATCAACAACCCCTAGTGTGCGCTATCAAAAAAATAAAAATTAAAAGAGTAGGAACTAAAAGTGATGATCAAAAAACAAATTGCAATACCTATTGCTATCTTGGTGACGGGTATTATAGCCATGGTTGGCTTTGCTAGTTTGAAAAAACCTCCTGAAGAAAAACCTGAAGTGGACAATACTCCCATTGTGGCAGTGAGTGACATCTCTGTTGCCCCAATGACATTAGTTGTTAATTCTCATGGCATGGTGAAGCCTAAATATGAAACACAATTAATCGCCCAAGTTAAGGGGGAAATAGTTGAGTTAAGCGATATCTTTGTTCGAGGAGGCTTTGTTAAAAAAAATCAACTTCTGGCCCGTATTGATCCTAATGATTATGAGGCAGACTTAATTGATGCACAAGCAGCAATGGCAACAGCTAGAGCTGCGTTAGAGCAAGAAGTTGCCCAAGGAAAAGTTGCTGAACGGGAATGGAAACTAATAACCGATACTTCGCCTACAGAGTTGAGTTTACGCAAGCCTCAGTTAGCACAAGAGCTTGCCCGAGTTAAATCGGCTCAAGCTTCGGTTTTGCGCGCAAAACGTAATTTAGAGCGTACTGAAATTAGATCACCTTATGATGCCATGATTGAAAGCCGAAATATTGGTTTAGGATCTTTTGTCAGTATTGGTAATAAACTGGGTCATGTTCTGGCCACGGATACTGCGGAAGTACGCTTGCCCGTAGCAGATAATCAACTGGCATTTTTAGTCAACCAAGGTGTCAATGCCCAAGTTAACCTTATTGGGGTGTATGCTGGCAAAGCAACTCAGTGGCGTGCCACGATTAAACGTAATGAAGGTGTTATTGATAGCAAAAGTCGTATGAGTTATTTAGTGGCTGAACTCCATGATCCCTATCAGCTAAAAACGAAGGAGCAGGCAAATACACCGCTACGTTTTGGTAGTTATATTAACGCCAACATTGTCGGTAAAAATATTCCACAGGCAACTAAAGTACCTCGACATCTAGTGCTTAATGGCAAGGTGGCACTTTTAGACTCTGACTCTACCCTACGTTACGCAACACTTAATATTGTTCGTCAGCAGGCTAGTTATGTCATCGTTAGCAACGGTTTATCATCGGGTGATCGTCTTATTGTTTCCGCTTTAGATTACCCCATTGACGGTATGAAACTCGCAATCGTTGGTGAAGAAAGTCAAGTTGAAGAGAACCCAGCTGAAAAAAGCCTAAGTGGACAAATAGCAGCACAGCAAAGCGAAACACAACAGGCGAATAACACCGAGTCAGGAGAATAATAATGACGTCTCATGACCCGATAAATAATGGAAAAAATGACAGTAAAAATCCAAAGAGCGCCAGTCATTATATTGATGTTAATACGGGCTTAATTGCCTGGTTTGCCCGCAATAGCGTTGCGGCTAATTTATTAATGCTATTTATTTTGGTGAGTGGATTTTTAACCATTAACACCATTAATAAACAAATGTTTCCGCAAGTGAAAATTAATTGGATTTCATATGTTGCGCCATACCCAGGGGCTGCCCCACAGGAGGTGGAAGAAGGTATTACCATTAAAATTGAAGAAGCACTCGAAACAATAACGGGTCTTAAGCGAGTAATCACTTACTCTAACCGTAACTACTCTAATGGGTGGTTTGAAGTTGATCTTGATTATGATCCGCAAATTGTTCTAGAAGAAGTGAAGTCCGCGATTGACTCTATTGCCAGTTTCCCCGATGGTATGGAGCGAATAAAAGTTGAACGTGAAAAATTTCGTCAACAAGTTATGTATATCAGTCTGTATGGTGATTTAACCAATGGCGAATTGAAAGCGCTAGGCCGTAAAATCCATACTGAAATTCAACAGTTACCCTCCGTTAATATTTCTGAGCTCTACAGTGGTTTAAGCTATGAAATTTCCATTGAAGTCAGTAAAAATAAACTACGTGAATACCAATTAAGTTTTGAAGACATTGCCAATGCTGTTCGCGGTCATTCCCGTAATATGTCGGCAGGTCAAATTAGAGCGGAAAATGGTTACATAAACCTTAGGGTAGAAGAGCAAGCCTACCGAGGTTATGAGTTTGAACAAATCCCCGTTATTACGCTCGAAGATGGCACCAAAGTGCTATTAGGTGAAATAGCCACAGTGATTGATGGTTTTGAAGAGGGCTTACAATACTCAAAATTTAACGGTAAAAACTCCGTTACACTGTTTATTGGAGCCGCAGATAACCAAAGCATTACCGATGTAGCTGAAGAGGTTAACAAGTATGTAGCAGAGAAAGCCAAGATACTACCGCAAGGCGTCAATTTAGAAACTTGGGTTGATATGACTTACTACCTTGAGGGTCGCTTAACGATGATGATGGACAACATGAAAAGTGGTGCTGTCTTGGTCTTTTTAATATTGGCATTGTTTTTACGTGTACGACTAGCTTTTTGGGTAATGATGGGCTTACCCGTATGTTTCTTAGGAACTTTATTGGTGATGCCAATGGAGTTTGTTAATGTCACTATCAACATCACCAGCTTATTCGCTTTTATTTTAGTGCTTGGTATCGTCGTGGATGATGCCATTGTGATGGGTGAAAGTGCCCATGAAGAAATAGAGCAATATGGGCATTCGACAGATAATGTGATCCGTGGTGTCAAGCGTGTTGCTATGCCTGCCACTTTCGGTGTGCTCACTACTATCGCGGTGTTTATTCCTTTTGTATTAGGTGATGGTCCTGAGTCTGCCTTTGGTAAATCGATTGGCTTTGTTGTTATTTTTTGTTTGATCTTCTCTTTAATTGAATCAAAACTTATTCTGCCCGCACATTTGGTTAAGATGAAGGTTAAAGCGTTTAACCCCAAAAATCCATTAGACAAAGCGCGTGGCTGGATTGATAAATCATTACAGCGTTTTATTGAAAACAGTTATCGCCCAAGTTTGGTGCTATTGCTTAAGTACCGTTATGCTGTGTTAATGTTTTTTATTAGCATAATGCTGATCAGTGCGGGGTTATTTTCTGGTGGTGTAATACGTTATATTGGACAACCCAAAATTCCTCATGACTTCCCTAAAATTACTATTGACATGAATGTTGACGCCTCTGAAAAAGCGACCTTAAGCACGCTATTAAAAATTCAGGCGGTGATTAAACGTATTGATCAGAATATTGAAGCCGAGCACGGGTACTCAATGATCTCTGATATGCAGGTAGATCTACCGAGTCGTACTCAAGGCAGTATAATGGTTAAATTAGTAGACCCTGAGTTACGCGTTATGGATACCTTTGCTTTGGCTGAACTGTGGCGCAATGCGATACCTCACTATCCAGGAGTTAAAGCACTAAATATTGACGATAACTTATTTGGTAGCGGTCGAGATGATGGTGATATTGCTTTTAGGTTAGAGAGTCAAGATGATGCTCAATTACTCGCTGCCGCCAAAGAGTTGAAAGCAAAGCTTAACTCACTTAAAGGTGTTGGGGATGTTAATGACTCGCGTCAAACAAGTGCTAAAGAAGTGCAATTTAAGTTAAAACCATTAGCTTATTCTATGGGTCTAACGCTAGCGGATATTGCCTCACAAGTTGGTGCTAGCTTTTATGGCTTGGAAGCTCAGCGTATACTACGTGATAGTGAAGAAGTTAAGGTAATGGTGCGTTATCCAATAGAAGAACGTAGTTCAGTAGCTCATGTCGATGATGTGATGATCCAAGCACCCAACGGTGCAGAATTACCCCTATCTGAATTGGCTGACATTATACTTACCGATGGCGTTACCCGAATTCGCCGTGAAAATGGCAATCGCACCCTTAATGTCTGGGCGAGTGTCGATGCCGACCAAGTAGAGCCTTTTAAAATAACTAAAGATATACGCGATAACTTTGTTCCAAAACTTTTACGTAAATATCCCTTAGTGAAAAGTGAGGTTTCAGGTCGTATTCAGGAAGAAATAGAAAGTACCGATGATAAACTGCGCGATTTTATGATTTCTTTAATGGTCATTTTTTCATTACTGGCGGTTCCCTTAAAATCATACTCACAAGCCGTGATGATTATGATCGTTATTCCGTTTGGTATTATTGGCTCCGTCATGGGGCATTTACTTTTAGGAATGGATTTAAACATGTTCTCGGTCTTTGGCATTCTTGCTGCCGCAGGGGTGGTGGTGAATGATTCTTTGGTGATGGTTGATTATATTAATAATGCGAGGAGGCAGGGTGAAAAAATAAAAAGTGCGGTAATACATGCGGGTACTAAACGTTTCCGCGCTATTATGCTAACGTCAATCACCACTTTTGTTGGTCTAGTTCCCATTATCTTTTTTGAAACCAGTATGCAAGCCTTAATCGTGATCCCTATGGCGGTATCCCTCTCTTTTGGCGTTTTATTTGCAACAATAGTCACCTTAGTGTTAATTCCAAGTTTGTATATGATTATTGAAGATATTAAAGCGCTTTTTTCTGGTAATAAAAAGCAGCAGGATGAAGCTGATATGATTGCAACTAAGTGAACACCTTACAGTGAATAAAATGAGTAAAGTGATGTCATTTAGCAGAGCGTAGCGAAAACCTCGGGGGCTTTCACCCGTGCTGAAAAGTGTGGACTGGGCTTGCTCCAGTCTATATTATTCAGAACAGTTAGACTTGTTTTAAACCTAAACTAGGTCGCTTGCGGCTGAATTTTTATGATGAAATGAATACCGTGGAGTACACTGATTTCCTATGATTAAACAATTTTCTTATTCTCAGGCGTTGTTGGCTTTAGCTATCGGGGCATTGGCTTGGTCGATGTTTAAATTTACCCTATATGTACCCGAAATACTGAAAGTCATTGAAAAAATATCAAATACGGTTGATTTAGTTACGCCTCAAATAGAGGTCATTATCGATGAAGTGGCTTTAGTGAGGAAAGAAGTCAGTAAGGTCAGGGAACTTATTGACCAACAAACACCTACGATCTTGGCTCAAGTTGAAGCAACTCGCCCCGTCATAAGCGAGGTTATCAAGGAGAGTCAAAAATATTCAACGCAGTTACCCGCGTTGTTAAGCCAATTGGCTAATATTGAAAAACAAGTGACATCCTTGCAAAAAGGGCTACCCGCAATATTAAAACGCGTAGATTCACTCGTGCAAACTACCAATAAAACCACGGCAGAAGTAGCGCGTTGGCGTCCTCATTCTAGTCAATATCTTAAAGAAATAGCGCTCTCTCGTGAATATATCCCTCAATACCTTACCCGTATAGAAAATACGATTGAAGAGGCTAAAACAGTGGGCAAAGAAGCCAGTAGTGGCTTGGTATCAGGTTTTTTCAAAGGGGTATTATCGTTGCCGTTTGAAGTGGTCTCTGGTTTAGCGGGTATTATTGATGTTAACTCACGTTCGGCAAAGTATCTAACGGCTAAAGATGTGGCCTTGATGCAAGAGAAGATCGTTGTTTTGCTCAATGACAGTAATCAAAGCCAGTCGCTGTGGCACAATACTGACAGCGGGAACCGAGGAACAATGACTAAAGGCAAGAAAATTACCCGAAATAACCAAGACTGTTATAACTTGACGCTGAATAATTATTTTTATAGCAACAAAGAAACATTAAAAGAGACACTCACTGAGTTGATGTGCATTAATAGTAAAGGTTTATGGAAAGTTATTTAATGGAACTGGTATAACATCATGATAAGACGAACTTTATTGTGTACAATACCGACAGGATAAGTTGACAACATTCAAAAGGTTAATAGGAACATATAATGGCTAGAGAACAATTTGGTGTTTGCGCAGAACCAAACTTGCACGGAAACTACTTACTATTCAATGTTCTAGATGACAAGAACGCCTTTGTTCGTGCTGCAATATCTCGTGTGCCTCAGCTAATTGAAAATTATGCAGAACAATTTTCTGAAGCTAATCTTATTGGAGTTGTTGCCATTGGTGAAGCTTATTGGGATGAGTTTTATCCCATAGCTCGCCCTGCATTGCTGGCACCATTCCCTGCAATGCATAGTGATGACAAAGTTGCTCCGACTAACAGCTACGATATTTATATTGAAATTCGCAGTGACCGTGCCGATGTTAACCATATTGTCAGTACTAAAGTCTGTCAGTTACTGGGCGATAGTGTTGAGTTGATTGAGCAAGTACAAGCTTTTAGATTTTTAGATGGTAGAGATTTAACGGGTTTTGTTGATGGCACTGAAAACCCTCAAGGTTTACATCGTCGAGAAGTGGCACTTGTGAAAGATCAAGAGGATATTACTTTTGCCGCAGGTAGCTATTTGCATACACAACGTTATCAACACAATTTGAAGCTTTGGGACTCTTTGGGTGAACATGAGCAAGAAGATGTTTATGGTCGAACAAAGTTAGATAACGTTGAATATGACAGTGCAGACAAGGCGTTAACTGCTCACACTAAGCGCACCAGCCTCAAAGATGATCAAGGAAAAAGTATTGAAATTGTTAGGCAAAGCATGCCTTATGGTGACATGAAACGTAAAGGTCTATTCTTTGTGTCTTATTGTCATTCACCTAAACCCTTTGAAATTATGCTCAAGTCTATGATTCATGGCGATGGTCACGGTAATTGTGATCATTTACTTAAGTATACGCAGGCTGAAACAGGCAGTGCTTTTTTTGCGCCAAGTTTAACTTTTTTAGCAAAGGTTACCGACATTGATTAATACTAATCGGGTCATTA
The DNA here is from genome assembly GCA_037132835.1 of Colwellia sp. Taxonomy (GTDB): domain Bacteria; phylum Pseudomonadota; class Gammaproteobacteria; order Enterobacterales; family Alteromonadaceae; genus Colwellia. Next base: position 6,824 of record JBAHZW010000015.1, read on the forward strand.
ACTACGCCAATAGCGATTAAATCACTTACCTAACAGAATGGCTAACAGAACAGCTAATAGAACTTAGGTGGATTTTTTTGACACTGTATTATGGTAATCTTGGGCGGTATAATGCCCTTGAATAATTGCTAGCTCTGACGCTGGGGCGAGCTTGCCTAAAGGCAGTAATGCGGGTCCGGTAGGCTCACCTAATACATACCTCACCCTATGATGTATTATGCTAATATCACCGGCTTTACTCGGCAGATTAATGCCAATAAAAGCATGACCATCAATATAAATTAACACCATATCAAGACGTGGTATTAACGCTCTCAGTATGGCCGCTGTTAAGGCCATTTTACTGTCGCAATCGCCCTGATTTTCCCACAGCACTTGCAATGGTGGATTAAAGCCTGCACCAGAAGAGGTAAGGCGAGACTCTAACGGACTATAGGGGATACTCTGCACAAAACCCAAGACATAATTGGTTAACTTTCTGATATTCCTTATTGATTGATGTTTTAAAATTAAGGGTTTTAAAGGCTTTAAATCAGTCACTGAATCATTGGCAATACTGGCATGGTCTACTTTGATATAGTGGTTTCGTTCATGATCAGTAAAAATTTGATAATAAGCTTCTTTAAGGTATTTTTGAGTTACCTCCGTTTCAATAACCGCTAAGGCTTGGTATGCATCGGCTACCTTCTTTTCGTCGACACCTTTGACTTCGATATAAAATTTATCGTGTTGTTGTCGATAGAATACTTGTACACCAGCAACAGACTTTTTCTGCATTTCTTTTATAATGCGTCTGACGATTGTTTTTTGCGCATAATTTTTTTGGTAACTTTTGAAATTTCGAAAGCGATCAAACAAGCCCTCATTCGTTAACGTAAAGGTCATGGTGTGCTTGGAAGATGTATGATCGAGCCATTGGTATGTAAACTGATAAGCATTTTCTACTTTGCTTTTACTAAAGCCTAATTGCTGCGCCTGCCCTTGAGCGATCAGTGTTAACAACAAAATAATGAGAGTTAACAAGCGAACATGCTTGTTAAAAGCGGCGTAAAATAATTCAAAAATCACGTTATTCTTTCTCGCTAGTTAAGGGACTACTTTAATATAGCCGAACTTTAATCAAGTAAAAACAAGTTATTCAATGAGTTAACTAATAACCAATGAATAACAATGATTTATTTTTATATGTTTGGTGGGCGACTATCCGCCATCAGCTTATCTAACGTTCGTTGAGCTCTTTTGGTGTTTGTTAGATCGGTAACTTCAATCATTTCACATTCATCTCTAATCATTTCTGGAATAAGGCTAGGGTAATGACGGCAGTCTTCTGGTCTATCTAAGTATATGTTGCAGATATATAAATTGGCAGCGGCAGGGGAATTTTTGGGAGAGAGAGCTAGGAAAGGGCAACGCTCAAGCCTTAACCCTGATCTTGGATCAAACCATATCTCGTTGTTTTTAACGAATTTGAAAATTTCGGGATTAAATATCTCCCATAAATCAATTTCTTCTTTGGTTGCTGCAATATCACCGCCACCGTATTTAATACAACACTTTCCACATTGATTACAATTTTTCATAGTTCATAGTTCATAGTTCATAGCTGTTGTTAGTTAATCAGTATAATACCATTTTCATTGAGCTTGTTACTCCTGTGTTCAGTGTCAGGATTTTTGTGCATAAAGAAAATACTTGAGGGCAATTAAACCCAAGTGAAATTCAACCTAAAACCATTTTTCCAGACCTTTTTTAAAGAGGCTGAACAATGATTTTTTACATTAAACGGTTGCTGGCAAGCTAAAATCCTGCCTTCTTGGGCTGCTTGCTTTTTATCCATCAATACCGTGTTTTTACATGTACAGAACGGTCTGAGCCTGCACAGTCCGTATAGGATTGTGCTTGCTATAACACATTAATAGCCCTGTAAATAAAATGGAAAATGGTTATTAACGCTCTCATAATAAAACAATTATTACTTTACATTGATAGGATTTATACTATATTCAAACAGGTGTTTTAATTTTGTATTGCCACAGGGTGATCCAAATAATATTTAAATTTTAAAAAGTAGGTAATATGGCTGAATATAGAGCGCCTTTAAGGGATATGAATTTCTTGTTATACCAGGTTTTCAATGCAGATGAAATGTGGCAACAATTGCCACAACTTAATGAGCAGGTTGATCAAGAAATGGCGGTAGCGATACTACAGGAATGTGCGAAGATTGCTGAACAAAAAATTGATCCTATTGCGCGTCAAGGTGATGAAATAGGGGTGAGTTATACCCTTAATGATAATGGCGTAGGGGGTCAAGTAAAAACCGCGCCAGGTTATAAAGAGGCTTTCAATACCTTCGCACAAGGTGGTTGGTGTGCCCTTAGTGGTGATATTAACTACGGTGGCATGGGTATGCCAAAAATAATCAGTGCTTTTGTCGAAGAAATGCTCTGTAGTGCCGATATATCATTTGCTTTATATCAAACGCTTACCGCAGGTGCTGCTTTGTCTTTAGCAAAACACGGTAGTGAGGAGTTAAAAGAACGTTATTTAACTAAACTATACAGTGGAGAATGGACCGCCTCTATGTGTTTAACAGAAGCACATGCAGGCTCAGATCTTGGTCTTATTAAAACCAAAGCATTACCTCAAGCTGATGGCAGCTATGAACTAACGGGTAGCAAAATATTTATTACGGGTGGAGAACATGATCTTACCGAAAATATTATTCACCTCGTCTTAGCTAAATTGCCCGATGCACCCGATGGACCGAAAGGAATATCACTCTTTTTAGTGCCCAAATTTACTGTGGAAGCGAATGAGACATTAGGAAAATCAAACAATGTCAGTTGTGGTGCTATTGAACACAAAATGGGTATTCATGCCTCGGCCACTTGTGTGATGAATTTTGATGGTGCACAAGGCTTTCTCATCGGTGAATTAAATAAAGGTTTGGTTTGCATGTTCACCATGATGAATTTTGAACGTATTGGTGTCGGCATACAAGGGTTGTCTGCGGGTGAACGCTCTTATCAAAATGCCCTTGAATATGCTAAAGACCGACGTCAAGGTAAGTCACTAAGCCAATCATCAAAAAGAGCAGCGCAGCCTGATTCTATCATGGTTCATGGTGATGTTCGTCGTATGCTGCTCTCTATGAAAGCGTTAAATGAAGGCTCACGAGCATTAAGCTGTTATATCGCTAAACAATTAGATTATGCAACTTTTGGCTCAGGAGACTTACAAAAAAAGGGTGAGAGCCTATCAACGTTAATGACGCCACTTGCCAAAGCTTTCTTTACTGACTTAGGTTTTGAAAGTACGGTGACGGGTCAGCAAGTACTCGGTGGGCATGGTTATATTCGTGAATGGGGGCAAGAGCAACTAGTTCGCGATGTCCGCATTGCACAAATATATGAAGGCACCAATGGTATTCAAGCGATGGATTTATTGCTGCGTAAAGTTGTTGGCTCAAAAGGGGCTATGGTTAAGGTCTTTATTAAAGAGGTCACTGATTATCTAAAACAGCAGCAAGATAATAACGCCATGGACGAATTTACGGTCCCTTTAGCAAAGGCTTTAACGGATTTAAATAATATAACGGAGTTGTTACTCACTAAATCACTTGATGACTTAAATGAAATTGGCGCAGCGGCAAATGATTATCTACATCTCTTTGGCTATACTGCGATGGCTTTTGTTTGGGCTCAAATGGCGCAAGTCTCAATAGATAAACTTGAGAATATTAAATCACTTAACGATGGACAAGGTGAGTACGGCTCAGATTTTTATCAGAGCAAACTACATACCGCGAGATATTATTTTGCCCGGTTACTGCCCAGACAACTATCGTTATTAGCAACAATCAAGTCTGGCTGTCATACACTCTTTGCCATTGAGGATGACCTGTTTTAGTCACTAAGTATTATCCACTTCAACCAATGCTTTAGGTAACA
>JBAHZW010000091.1:0-5011 GCA_037132835.1 Colwellia sp.
TCAGTTGACTGCTGACATATTACAAGTACCTCATCATGGCTCTAAAACATCATCAAGTCAGGCCTTTCTTCAGCAATTGTCGCCTAACATCGCCATCGTTAGCGCGGGTTATTTAAATCGTTGGAAAATGCCTGTTGCTGCTGTTTCTCAGCGTTATCAAGATCTCAATATTCCATTGTTAAATAGTGCCGTGTTGGGGCAAATCATTATAACTTTTGAAGAGAATGATATAAGGACAAAAAATTATGTTGAAGATTTACGACCGTTTTGGTTCAGTCACTAGGGGTTGTTGATCTTTCGCGGTTAAATTTTGTTCGAGCTAAAAGCGCTTTATTCGCGGCGAGTCGCGTGTAGCCTAGTCATTCTACGCAAACACGACTCAACAATGAAAAAAACGCTTTTAGCCGAATCTTTCAGACAGCGTTTGTTGGTCATTTTTACGGCGTTATCACCTTTTTATGTGGAATAACCACATTACCAAGGCTCTGCCTTGTATAAATACCCAACAATTCGCTGCAAAAACAATCTCGAAAGATCAACAGCCCCTATGAATGATAAAATAAATATCAACTAAACAATAGAAAATAAACTCGCTTATGAATACACGCTTGATTGATACCCGAAAAGAATTACGCAAAGACATTAGATTACGTCGTCATTCCCTGTCGGCAACTGAGCAACATAATGCCGCGATAGCACTAAGCCAAAGATTATCGAAGCATAGTCGCGTTCAACAAGCACAACGCATTGCGGTTTACTTAAGTAATGATGGCGAGTTATCGACTTCACACTTTATTGATTGGTGTTGGCAGCAGAAAAAAGAGGTTTATTTACCCGTCATTCATCCTTTTAGCCCCGGTCATTTACTCTTTTTACGTTATCAACAAGAAACGAAATTAGTAAATAATAGCTATGGCATTTTAGAACCTAAGCTAGATGTCACTCAGGTTTGCCCCATCAAATGCCTTGATATTATTTGTACACCTTTAGTCGCCTTTGATAGCTCTGGAGCTAGATTAGGTATGGGGGGTGGTTTTTATGACCGAAGTCTTGCTCACTGGCAACAAACTAAGCTCTACCCAATGGGATTGGCGCATGATTGTCAGTGGGTTGCAAAGGTTCCTGTAGAAAATTGGGATATCCCCTTACCTGAAATAATCACGCCAAATAAAAACCACTTATTTAGTTAGGTGGAAAAAAGTTGCCTAGATTAATGGCCACTGTAATTGGGTAAAAACCTGTTGCCACTGCGCATCAAAGGGTGCAGATATCTTAATGCGTTTATTGCTCACTGGATGATTAAACGCTAGTGATTGAGCGTGCAGCATCAAACGTTTAAAGCCAAAGTGAGCCATAAAAAAGGGGTTTTGCTTGTTATCACCATAATTGATATCCCCGATAATAGGGTGACGTAAATGTGCTAAGTGCCGACGTATTTGATGACGCCGCCCTGTGATTGGGCGAACTTCCACTAAAGAGTAACGCACACTAGCAAACTTACCGACTTTTATCGGTAAACTCGCTTGCTGCTTAACTTGATAGTAACTCTGCGCCGTTTGTGCTGGTTTGTCACGGCTAACATTTTTATCGCCGAGCTTATCTAATTTTTCTTTTAATGGGTGATCAATTAAATCTGCTGAAATAGCTAAATGACCACGCACTAAAGCATAATATGTTTTCACCATAGCTAAACCACTGTCACTACCTTCGGTTTTTAAATTGGCTTTATTAGCCAGATCTTCGACGCTATTTTTCTGCTCTTGCCTTGATTTGAAACCTGTTGGTTCTTTAGAGCCAATATCTAGTTTTAGCTCCGCTTTAAACTCAGATTTAAGCGCTAACTTAGCTCCTGATTCCTGCCCAGCTTGCGCACTTTTATTGGCAAACGCCTCATTTAACCTAGTCGCAACGTTTTTAGTTAAGGCAAACAGCAGTACCCCCGAAGTGGGTCTATCTAAACGATGAACAGGGTAAACATATTGCCCGATTTGATCACGAACGAGTTGCAAAGCAAAGTAAATTTCATCTTTATCCATATAGCTTCTATGGACAAATAATCCTGCAGGTTTATCAACTGCCACCATAAACTCGTCTTGATATAAAATAGTCAGTATCGGTTTTTCTTGTGCTCTTTTTTGATTTAAATCACTTTCCAAATCAAAAGCTAAGTCAACACTGTCTTTCATATATTTCCTCTTACTACCCTGATTATTTCAATAGCGAACGCTATAAACAAACCATAGCTAAATTACAGTCGATAAAATTAAAATAAAGCGGATTAATTTTACTATGTTAATGGCGCTATTATCCTTATAATACGGTGCTATAACAAGCGGCAATACTTTTGATTTTATGACTGACACAACCTCAACAGCTAATATAGCAACCCTCTCTGAGTTACTTAAACTTTCAGGCGCTCAATATCGTTTTTATGATATTGGTCGACTGGTCAGTAAATTACCTAAAGATCAATTTGAAAAAATCGAATTAAATCAGTTGCCTTACCCTAGTCCTACCCAAGGGCACGCCTGTATCGCCATTGCTTTTTGGCAAAAAAAATCTTCACAGCCTTATTTATGGTTACTAAAGTTACCTCTTGATGAGCGCGGCTTATTGAATCAAGGCACAAGAAATCACTTAATTGCTATTATTGTCGAAGCATTAGGTGCTGATTTAACGCAAGAAACCTCAAAGAAGCAAGAAGACTTATTGAGCAGTAACCCATACCTTTTCACCCCAGCTCAATATAAATTAGCGAGTTTAAATAGCAAAATAAAAGTCGATCTTAAACAACAACCCAGTGAATACTTCTCACCCTTTAAGCAATACCTTAATCAATGCCTAAGCCAAGAAGCTGACTGGACCAACTGGCAAGGCATAGGCGTACAAGGTATTACTGATTTTATCGCCAGAATAAATCAAGATAACCACAGTGAACTACTGCTAAAAGCATTACCGCACTTAACCGCTGACGTATTATCTCCACTATGCAGTGCACTAGAAAATGAACAATACCCCGTTGCTTTACTTGATGCATTAATAACCGCCTTCACCCATTCACTAACAAACGCAAGTGAAGTAACAGAAACAACCCAAGTATTACGAGCACTCGCTGCGAGTAGTCACCATATTCATGTCAAAGACATTATCGAGGAGGTGCTCAGTAATGAACAAGTGAACGGTGAATTACTCATCACCTTGTCTAGTCGGTGTTGGCCAGCATTAGCTGATGAAAAAATACTGATGTGTTATTTTGAGCAGCTACTTAAACATAACGACTCAGCGCTATTTTCAAGTATTTTTAAAGACTTAGTTAGTATCCCGTTAATCAGGCCAATCGCATTTCAATGCATTCGCAGTGAAAGTCGTTCGCCAGCACTCGCCCAAGCCATTGGGCAATTATTTAGTCAAAATTAAGGATAATACTAATGGAAAACATTTATTATTTATTACTCTTTTGTTTATTTTGCTGGTACTTTGTTTACTTAAGAAAAGTATCTGAAATGGCCAAACGTCATATACATCGTTATTGTAAAGAGGGTGAACTACAGTTTATTTCACTCGCTCGACGTTCAAGTCGACTCAAATTTACTAAGCAACATGGACTCTGTATTTATAGTATTTTTGATTTTGACTTCAGCGGCGATGGCGAGACAAACAACCACGGCTGCCTGTCACTTTTTGGCTTAAAATTAGAAAAAATAGACTTACCCGCTTATCGAATTAATTAGTACTGATTTTTATCCCTAAAACCATTACTATGGCTTTTAAAAAGTAATATCAGATACTGTGAAGTAAAAAAGCAGCGTCGACTTACTAGCAAACGGATTTATTTAACTTACTTTTCAATGGGAGTTTTTGTGCCATTTTTACAAGCCATTTTTTGTTTAAAAGGATTTGATGATCGCAGTCGATTTTTTTCTATTTCAATCGTCACTCTTTTGATATTTATTCTTTTCTCGACAGTTTTTTCCGCATACATCGTCTTAAGCTTTGCCATACTAGTCCTATTGACGATTATACTTAGCTGTAGCACCATACGTCGATTGCATGATGCTCAACTGACTAAAAATTGGCAGCTAGTCCCTAGTGGTCTATTTTTCTTAATAGGGGTGTTGTGCCTACTTATTGAAAGCAATAGCAGTTATTATTTGTTAGTTTTACCTATAGTCAGTATAGGATTGCTGCTGACTTACCCGAGTAAAAACCAAAAACCTAAAAAAGACTATATTTTAGGTTATTACGGCCCGGTTGATCTTCACCTTTATAGACAAACGCCTGTCACGGAGAAAACGCATAATCAACGCATTGAACCGACATTAGCCGCTAACGGAAGTAGTGAACAACTCGCTATTAATGAGAATGTTGTCACACAAAATATAACTGATAACGAGCAAAGTGATAATGAGACGGACAAAAAACAAGCTGACATTGGTGAGCTTATTCGTTTGAAGCTCCTCAGTAACCGTAAGTTTCAATTTGGGATAATGGCGAGTATATTATTAATTTTTATAGCCGTATTTGTTAATAATGCTAGCCAGCACCCTAATGAGCCGTCCGCTAGCACTGACTTGAGTGAACAGCAAATATTACCTAAAAATACACAAGCGACTATTATTACCAATAGAAGCCACTTACTCAGCATGCCTGATCATTTCAATGTCTACTTATCAGAATATAAAGGTATTATAATTCACTGGCAGGCAGATCAAGTTGCTGATGGCGAATTCTGGTCACTCGCATCGGCAAAGGGTGATAAAAGTTGTCAGAGCATGTCCTTTAATAAGGGCGCTACAATACGCCCTTTAGCTGTTTTAATTGAAAAGGGAAGTGAATACTTTGCCAGTTTTTCACCTCTTGATAGCAAAGAATTGGCACGCGCACTGGCTTTTAAAAGTAAATTCACCTTATGTGGTTATAGTTTTTCTCTGAAAGGCACCCAAGCATTACTCGGCAAACATAGTCAATACGCGCCCTTCTTAGAGACCGACAGCTAATGATTAACTAACGG
>JBAHZW010000137.1:0-12516 GCA_037132835.1 Colwellia sp.
AAACCTAGCCGTTATTCAAGACCCCGTCATATCAGTGAAATTATTTTAGCCATCTCAATATCTGCGTTGACACCAAGCTATTAACTTTTATAATGCTACATCAATATTATGTTATATAGCACTGTCATGCCTGATAAAAACCTGCCCAAAGAAAACTTATTTTCGCTATTCCCTTTCGCTATTTTTTTAGGCTTATTTCTCGGTACCGGCATTATTTTAACGCTACAAGGTGTTGATTTTGCTTTTTATCAGTTACCTGCAAGTATTGCTATTATCCCAGCGATCATTGTTTCTATGGCCTTAGGCGTCATTTTATCTAAAAGCTCTGTCGAGCAACAAATCGCGCAATTCATACGCGGTGCAGGCCATGACAACATCACCACTATGTGTATTATTTATTTGTTAGCCGGTGCTTTTGCCGTGGTAGCAAAAGCGACCGGTAGTGTTGACGCGAGCGTTCAATTAGGCATAACTATCATTCCTGATTATTTATTACTACCCGGCTTATTCTTAGTGGCCGCTTTTTTATCTACCGCGATGGGCTCATCTATGGGAACCATTGCCGCCATAGCACCTGTTGCGCTTGGCTTCATTGAATCTGCTAATGTAGATGCGGCTTTGGTTGCTGGTTGCTTAATTTCGGGAGCAATATTTGGTGACAACTTGTCAATTATTTCTGACACCACTATCGCCTCAACACGCAGTCAAGGTGCCCACATGAAAGATAAGTTTCGTGTTAATTTTAAATTTGCAATTCCTGCGGCGCTTATTTGCTTAGTAATGTTTACCCTATTAGGTCCAGAAGTTAATCATGAGCTAAGCAACGAAACTGAGGTTATCGGCTTGATACCTTATGTGGTTATTCTGGTATTAGCATTAATGGGGGTAAATGTTTTTGTGGTATTAACGTTAGGTATCGTATTAGCGGCGGCCATTGGCATGCTAATGCATGATTATCAGTTATCTGCATGGTTAACAGATATCACTGCTGGATTTTCTAACATGCAAGATATATTTATATTGTCTTTATTTATTGGTGGTTTGTGTGAGTTGGTCCGCCAACAAGGTGGTTTAGCTGCGTTAACTCGGGGCATAAAAACCCTTGCCACAAAGCTAACACCCCATAATGAAAAGCGAGCAGCAGGTTTGGGCATCGCTGGGCTTGCTTTTGTTTGTAATTTTTTTACAGCAAACAATACTGTCTCCATTATTGTTATCGGTGATACCGCTAAGAGCCTTGCTGATGATGGCAACTTATCCCCTGCCGAGTCCGCCAGTTTGCTTGATGTTTTTGCTTGTATTAACCAAGGTATTTTACCTTATGGTGCGCAGGCGCTTTTATTAGGCGCAACGTTACAGGTATCACCTCTTTCTGTAGCAAGCCATGCCTTTTATCCTATGGTACTGTTTTTCACTGCTGGCTTTGCTTTTTGGCGCTTAACAAGTAAAGCTCAATAACGATACCTTAATGACTGTACTCGCTAAATAACTACGCCATGTTCGTTAAGTAGCTCAACCAGATTATCTTCGGTTAACACTGTAATACCTAACGCTTGCGCCTTAGTTAATTTAGAGCCCGCTTTATCCCCAGCAACCACAAAGTGAGTTTTCTTAGAAACACTCCCTGACACTTTTGCCCCAAGAGACTGTAACGCTAACTTGGCTTCCGCTCTACCCATTTGTGTTAACGTGCCTGTTAACACAAAAACCTGCTCGGCAAGGGGTAACTCTTCAGCGGATTTTATTTCAATCGTTGGCCAAGTCATCACCTCACTTAGCTGTGAAATAACCGTTAAGTTATGTTCTTCTTTGAAAAAATTAACAATATTCTTAGCAACAACTTCGCCCACATCGGATACCGCTTGCAATGTTTCAAGTGACGCGCTTTCAATCGCCGCTAAGCTATAAAAATGATTCGCTAAATTAGCAGCCGTTGCTTCACCAACCTCACGTATACCTAAGCCATAAATGAATTTTGCTAAGGTGGTCTTTTTAGCAATTTCAAGGGCGGTGATTAAGTTTGTCGCTGATTTTTTGCCCATACGATCCATAGTACTGACTTGAATTTCGGTCAATTTAAATAAATCAGCTGGCGTATTAATTAGTTTTTCATCGACAAGCTGTTCAACAAGTTTATCGCCTAAACCGTCTACATCATGTGCTTTGCGCGAAGCAAAGTGTTTAATGGCTTCTTTTCTTTGTGCTGAACAAAATAAGCCCGCAGTACAGCGTAATACCGCTTCACCCTCAGGTTTAGCAACCGCAGAATGACACACAGGACATTCTGTAGGAAACTCAATATCTAAAGTATTATCAGCTCGCTTATCAAGTACCACACTGACAATTTGCGGAATAACATCTCCGGCACGGCGAATAACAACCGTGTCATTTATCTTTAATCCTAAGCGGTTAATTTCATCTTGATTATGTAAGGTTGCGTTAGAAACGGTAACACCCCCAACAAATATCGGTTTTAAACGTGCTACTGGGGTAATAGCTCCAGTACGCCCTACTTGAAATTCAACATCTTCAACGCAGGTTAACTCTTCTTCAGCAGGAAATTTATAGGCAATGGCCCACCGAGGAGCTCTAGCGACAAAACCCAAGCGTTTTTGTAGCGATATATCATCAACCTTTAATACCGTGCCATCAATTTCATAACTTAAGGCGCTACGCTTGCCTAGAATATCTTGATAAAACCCGTCACATGCTTGTTCAGTTTCGAGTAGGCGTACCTCTGGGCACATAGGTAGACCAAGTGTTTTAATCTGACAAAGTCTTTCATGATGCGAGTTGGCAAAAAACGTATCGGTTAGATCAATACCTTCACTGTGTTCAGTGCTAACGTCGCCAACGAATCCTAAGCTATAAGCATAAAAGGCTAAGTTCCGCTTAGCGGTAATTTTAGAATCAAGTTGTCTAAGGCTTCCTGCTGCCGCATTACGAGGGTTAGCAAAGCCTTTGTCACCACGCTTTTTAGCAAGTGCATTAAGTGCAGCAAAACTTGCCTTAGGCATAAAGACCTCACCACGCACTTCAACAATGTTAGGGAAATCTTTACCTAGGATTCCCATTAACTTGAGGGGTATGGATTTAATGGTGCGAATATTGGTGGTAATATTTTCACCAACATTACCATCACCACGCGTAGCTGCCTGTACTAACTGTCCTTGTTCATAACGTAGGCTAACGGCTAAGCCATCTAACTTTGGCTCGGCACAAAAAAGTAAGGATTGCTCACGGTTCAACCTATCTTTTACTCGTTTCACAAAGGCATGAAAGTCAGCTAAGGAAAAAACATTATCCAGTGAAAGCATTGGCAACTGATGAGTGACTTGCGTAAATGATTTTAACGCTTGCCCGCCAACTTTCTGGCTAGGAGAGTCTATGGTCTTAAACTCAGGATTAGCAATTTCTAGCTCGATTAATGTGTTCATTAACCGATCATATTCTGCATCGGGCACGGTCGGCTGATCTAACACATAATATTGATGATTATATTGATTGATTTTTTGTTGTATTAAGCTGATTTGGTTTTCGATATTGGACATAAAAATAATTCACTAAAGTTTGAACATGTACATTTTATTCTTTATTCAGTTTGTATAAGAATAGAACTCAAAGATAAATATACGCGTTATTAAAATAAAAACGGACTAAAAGCCCGTTTTAACCACGATATAAAAAATACAATTAAACAAATAATATTGTTTATTCAACTAGAGCTATTCTACTCTGACGTTCAAATTCTCGTATTTTATTGAAGTAGTGTTGTTCTTTTTGTTTGGTCATCGTGTTGCGTTTGTCATCCAACACTTGGCCATTAAACTCTAGTGCTAACTGCTTTGCCGCATTGAGCATTTGTTCAAAAACAGAAAAGGAGTCTCCTGCGTTAGGTAAAGTCATAAATAAACTGACACCAGGTGTGGCAAAATTTTCCATGCGGTCTAAGTCGAAAGAACCCGGGTTCATTATATTCGCTAGACTAAAAGTCACTTTACCTTTACCCGCGTTATCTTCATGGCGATGAAAAATATTCATTTCACCATACCTTAAACCCAGTGTAAGTAAGCAAGGTAATAATACCGCACCAATCATTTGCTGATTTTTAGGCATGACCACAGAAATAATAATGACCTGTGGCTCTAACTGAGCTTTGCTTTTTTGAGATTCAACCTGCTTTACATTGGCTTGATTATCAAAATTAATTTCCATCTGATCTCGTTTTAATTCAGCTTTTGATAGACCTTTTTTAGCTTTACTAATAGGTGAGCGCGCAGGTTTAGCTCGAGTAACTGGTTGTTCATATAAAGGTTCACTATGAACCGCTTTTTGAGGCTCAACTGAGTTTTTTTCTGTCGTTTCAATAGAAAAGGGAGTTGATGTTAACTCATCACCTAATTCGTTTTTAGTGAATGAGCGACTATTGCCTTCATACCAGTGACTTTCATTAGCATCTTCACGGGGATCTGCTTTAAACAAGTCACTTTCAAGGGGATTATTTAACTGCGTTAGCACATCACTATTAGGCTCTTGCTGAAGGGCGTTGCGATGAATTCCAGCGGTTTCTTTAAAAATATCACTTTGTTGTAAAGTTTGGCTTCGACTAAAGTCGATTTCATTATTTACATTGTCGATAAAAAAGGGCTCATCAATCTCAGCATTTTCTCGGCGGTTAGAAGATAACTCGTTTTCATTTTTACTTATCTTGGTCTGACTTACGCCATCTTGATCAAAACCTTTTTGATCGAAACTTCTTACTTCGGATACGACTTTTTTATTCGATGCATTTAATTCATAAGTTTTTTTTTCTTTTCTTATTATCCATAAACCATGTATGAAGATTGCGGTAATAATAATGGCACTAAGTATAATTAAGACGTTTCTGAAGTTATCTTCCATTTTCGAGCCTATTTACTCACTTGATTTTTATTTTAGTGCAACTATTATCGCACGTTATTAACAGGAAACTTTATCAGAAATCAACGGGATTTGTAACAAGTTAATGTTGTAATTGTATGAAAGAAGCTTTTATACTCACTCAATGGATATCAGTCATTTAGGATAATTTTAACCTCATGTCACTACCACTTAACAATGCACTCAAGAAACCTCTTCATTACAGTGGCGCTAGTTACTTTTTTAGCGGTTTTAAGTTAATACAGCAAAAAGGTATACGTCGTTTTGTACTTATCCCTTTATTCATTAATATTTTGTTTTTTAGCTTTGCTTTTTACTGTGTTTATTTAGAGTTAAGTACCTATATAACCAATTTTATGGCCTGGCTACCAAGCTGGCTTGATTGGTTGAATGTTATCATTTGGCCTTTTGCTGTCCTCACCATTCTAATTATTTTTTCCTTTGTTTTTAGTACGGTGGCTAACTGGTTAGCGGCTCCTTTTAATGGATTATTGTCAGAAAAAATTGAAGCTATTTTGCGTGGTGAAGAATCACCCAAAGGAGATATGCTTGATATAGTAAAAGATATTCCTAGAACGTTAAGCAGAGAGTGGCAAAAACTAACCTATTACCTACCCCGTGCCATTGGTTTTTTTATACTATTATGGATTTTACCTGTATTCGGACAGGTCATTTGGTTTCTATTTATTGCTTGGATGATGGCGATTCAATATAAAGATTACCCTTTTGACAACCATAAGATTTCTTTCCCTCAAATGAAGAGAGTACTGACACAAAATCAGCGCCTCAGTTACAGTTTTGGTGCCACTGTGGCGGTGTTTTCTATGATCCCGATTGTAAACCTTATCGTTATGCCCGTTGCCATTTGCGGTGCTACCGCATTATGGGTTGATTATTATCAGGATCAAACTAACACTTAAATTATTTTCCTGGTCTAAAGTCATTTTAATTACCTCTGAAATCTTGTACTTTGATTGGTAACGGGTATATATTGAAAACTATACATTAATAAACTTAAATGGACGTAACTTAAATGAAAGCAAAACAAGCGGTTAAGAATTTTACCTTACTGAGTATGGTAGTCGTTGGCATGAGTGCTTGCTCCTCAACACCAGAGAGTGAAAAACAACCAACTCAAGTGGCGGTTGTCGCGCCTATCGTTGAAGAAACTATCGTCGAAGAGCAGAAAAAAGTAAGCAGTACTGTCATGAATAACGGTGTTATTGACATTCCTGTTTTGGAAGATGCTACAATTTTTGCCGAATTTAGCGATGAATTACCTGCGGTTATCAATTACTTTACCCATGCAAGCGAAGCTCAAGTTATCGATTTTTATCAACAGGAGTTTGGTGAAGTACACTCCCAAGATCGTAGGCGTGGCAGATTAACACTCAAATACCAAGAGGGCGAAGAAACCATGCGGGTGGTCATTTCACCACAAAATAATAAGCGCCAAGTTGATATTATTATTGAAAGTAAATATTAAGAGGCAACTCGCTACAAGGCTTATTTAATACTTATCGAATAAAAACATCTCATAAAAAAGCTCAATGTGTTCACATTGAGCTTTTTTATTTGTATTACGGCACATGGTGTTATTTAAAAACACCATCAATAGTGCCTTGGGCCAAACCATGGTAGCCAGGACGAGCTTGTTGATATATTGCTAAAGCCCATGCCTTGCCTTCTTCTGTTGTGGCAAGCTCTTTATATAATGGAACAATTAATTTTCGGCGTCCTATGCTCTTTAAATAATTACCCATCGCTGGATAAACGTCTTTATACCCGACACGAATTGATAACAAATACCACGCATGGGCAATTTCTGCATTATGACTATTTGTTAAGTCAAAGGCTTTATCTAAACTTTCCATACGCGCTAGTTTCGTCTCTAGTGGTAAGTTATTAATAAAATACAACCATTCGTGCAGTGTCCACTCTCCTGAGGGTAATTGGGCAATAGTTAGCTCACCGGCAATCAGTTGTTTAATTTCTGTATCAATAAGCTTGAAGGCATTTGACGTAGGTTGTGGAGCATAGCTTGGTAAACCCGCATTATATATCCACTCGTTAATTTCATTATCGCTAACAATATTTGGGTATTTATCCGTTAAATTTACCTTTAAGTATTTAACAAAATCATCTGTGCCTATGCTTTGAAAGGCATGACTATCAAAGTATTCTAATACAAAGCTATCAAAGCGTTCTCGTCCGAATTTTTCTTCAAGGTATATTAAAAACAACTGCCCTTTAACATAAGGAACGCCAGAAAAAGCATCATCAGGATCTCGACCTTTTAAGTCGATATACAAGTGAGTATCATCTGGTGTCAGTTCAAGCATTTCAGTATTTAAGTCTTGGGCACCAAGCGCTTGTTCCATTACGGCTCTATCAGTACCAAAAACGGCTTCCATAATGCGATTTTCAACATAACTGGTAAAACCTTCATTCAACCATAGATCACGCCAACTTTCGTTAGTCACTAAATTACCCGACCAAGAATGTGCTAATTCATGCGCAATTAAGTTAACTAAGCTTTTGTCACCCGCAACAACGGTTGGTGTGATAAATGAAAGGCGGGGGTTTTCCATGCCTCCAAAAGGAAAACTTGGTGGCAGTATTAACAAGTCGTAACGACCCCAACGGTATTTACCATACATTTTTTCAGCTTTATCGATCATCGCTTGGGTGTCATTAAATTCAGCAACCGCTGCATCTAAAATATAAGACTCAGCGTAAATGCCCGTTTGATGGCTCATTGCTTTAAAGTGAAGGTCACCAACAGCAATCGCAATTAAATAAGGTGGAATTGCTTGTGGCATTGAAAAGAAATAATCACCATCACGCTCAGTATTAGGCTCATTATTGGCACTCATAACCGCTAACAAGTCTTTATCCGTTGTTATTCGCGCGGTGTAAGTAACTCGAACACTGGGGGTATCTTGAATAGGGATCCAAGAACGGGCATGGATAGCTTGGTTTTGACTGAATAAAAAAGGTTTATCTTTGCCTGCCGTTTGCTCTGCTGATAACCACTGTAAGCCTGAAGCCTTTTCAGTTGAGTGATAATAAATGCGGACTTTTTTCGCCTTAAACTGAGTGTTTATAGTTAACTTACTTCCTAAAACATCATCACGCGGCGCTAAATTATAGCTTAGCTTTTGCCATTGCTCTTGGCTATTTTTAGCCATGATACTATGTATAACTAGGTCACGGGTGTCCAAGATCAAAGGGACATTTTTATCCGTCATCCAATCAAGGGATAGCTCTACAAAACCCGACAATGATTTTTTATCAAAATTAACATTGAGGTCAAGGTATACGTGGGTCGCTTTTACTTGCTCATAATTCGAATAAGTATAGGCATCGGTTAGCTGAGTAATGTTAGGCTCTTGATGAACCATCCCTTCTTGTGCCCAAGTAACGGGCGCTATGACCCAAGTAAAAATACTGAGCAATAAGCAAACTTTATAAAAACATTTCATTAAATTTTATACCTTAAATTAAAAAATCGTCGTTATGTTCTGTTAAATAAAGTCGCGAAGCCTCTATTACTATAAATTAGTATTACCGCGAACACAGAGCAAAACAAAACAGGCCTGTAGATTACTGTGAATCTGCAGGCCTGTTCAATATTTTGTTTTATATTTATAAAGCGCTCAAGGTAAGTTAATAGCAACTATTCTTTACAGTACTTAACTAAAACACTGTAATAAACGTTGTCTAAAGTGATATAAGAAACGTTATAGCTTTTGCATTTGGATAACCACTCGACGGTTTTTACCTCGACCTATTGTCGTGTCATTGGAGGAAATATGGCGTTTTTCTCCATAACCTTTTGCTTCAATTCGACCAACTTCAATACCGTTTTGTACAAAATAGTCTCTTATTTTATCGGCACGACGTTCAGATAGCTTCAAGTTTGACCAACGACCACCATAACTATCGGAATAAGCATCGACCAATACCAGCTCTAAATTTGGGTCTAGACGTAAATATTCACGGATCATATCAATACGTCTTTGCGAAGCTTTAGTAAATTGATCACTACTTGATTGATAGTTAAGAACGGTATATGAAATATCTTCAAAACTGTAATTGAGTAAATTACCAACACAAGCAACAAAGTCAACGTAGGCTTTTTTAAAACGAGCGGTGGATAAACCAACAGATATTTTATCTTGTTCACTATACCAATCATTATAATAAAAGGTCGGACTCATACCTTGATCTAATTCACTTAACATAGTCCATGCGACTTTTTTAGGTAGACTTGGGTTAAATTGCTTATGAAATTTCATATTCGCTAACGTTCTAGAACTGACGCCTGGCTGCCAGTTAGGGGCAACACTGCGCACTTCAGCTAGTGAGTAGGTATCAGGTAACAGCATCATGTCTAGTTCAAATTCCATATTCAGTTGACGGCTCGCTTTGGCAAAAAATCGAGCTTCGCCATAACGGGGAATTTGATGAGACAAGGTACATTGTAGGCGAGAATTGTCAGATAATTGCCATTGAGAGGTTTGGATATCAGCACTGTATTGACGTATGCCCGCCTGTGCATTACTTACCAGTAAGCTTAAGCTAGCTATGACAAGAAAATAAGTACTCATTGATAAAGTTGTTTTTTTCATAATGTTGCACAATCTTGATAGCGGTAACAGGACTAGGAACTTTTCCTGTATGGATTACATAGGGTATCGTCCTAAACAAGGATTACTTTAGCATTTTATAAATGAAATATCGATTTTGAACTAAAAAAGTAGACTTAATGACTTATAAGTTACCTTCGGTATCGTTTTTAAATAAACTTTCTGCGATAATCCTCTACATTATTAAATGCCTTTATTACATAGTGACCAATGCCTAAATCAAGCCCTACGGTTAACAAAGAAAATACGCCTGCAACTAAAACACAAGAAAAAAGTAAATTTGCACAAAGATTTAGAGGCTACTTTCCCGTTGTTATCGACGTTGAAACAGCCGGTTTTAATGCTAAAACAGATGCATTACTTGAACTTGCAGCCTCCATGCTACAACTGGATGAAACTACTGGCAATTTTTCTATCGATGAGACAATACAATTTAATATTCATCCCTTTGAAGGTGCAAACTTAGAGCCAAAAGCACTCGAGTTTACGGGGATAGATCCAACTAACCCGTTACGGGGTGCCGTTGATGAAGATGAGGCGCTTAAAATACTGTTTAAACTCGTTAGAAAGAAAATGAAAGCCGCGGGTTGTCAACGCGCTATCATTGTTGCTCACAATGCTGCTTTTGATTTAGGTTTTTTAAACGCCGCGACTGAGCGCTGTAAAATAAAACGCAGCCCGTTTCATAGTTTTGTCAGCTTTGACACCACAACACTGGCAGGCCTTGCTTTAGGTCAAACAGTGTTAGCTAAAGCCTGCTTGGCTGCCAATATAGAGTTTAATAACAGTGAAGCACATAGTGCCCTGTATGATACGGAAAAAACAGCTGAGCTATTTTGTCATATTGTTAATAAATGGCGTGCTTTAGGGGGTTGGCCATTAGCGGATAAAAATGACAAAGCAAAAAGCGAGCGTTAAAGCTAACAGTAAAAATGTTCCATAAAAAAAACCGCTTGCGCGGTTTTTTTGTTTTTGCAACGTCATTCATTAACTTATACCAATAAGCTAAGCTAGACTTAACCTAGGAAAACCCTAGAGAAATAAGCAAAAGTTATAGCTTATCAGCATTGTCAGTTAGGTAAGCAGCAACACCTTCAGAAGAAGCAGTCATACCTTTATCACCTTTCTTCCAACCAGCGGGACAAACTTCACCATGTTCCTGATGGAATTGTAAGGCGTCAACCATACGCAACATTTCATCAACATCACGACCTAGTGGTAAATCATTAATGACTTGATGGCGAACATTGCCTTCTTCATCAATGAGGAATGAACCACGAAAGGCAACGCCAGCTTCTGGATGCTCAACATCATATGCTTTACAAATTTCATGTTTAACATCAGCAACTAAAGTGTATTGTACTGGACCAATACCACCATCGTTTACTGGTGTATTACGCCATGCATTGTGAGAGAACTGTGAATCAATTGAAACACCAATCACTTCTACACCACGGCTTTTGAATTCTTCCATGCGATGATCAAAAGCTAAAAGCTCAGAGGGACAAACAAAAGTAAAATCTAACGGGTAGAAAAATACTACGGCTTTTTTACCTTTAATAGCTTCGCTTAATGTAAAGCTATCTACAATTTCACCACTACCTAATACTGCGGCAGCAGTAAAGTCTGGTGCTTGACGACCAACTAATACACTCATTTTATACTCCATTTTTTTGTTTAAAAAATTTATTTTTTTTGCCTGCAAAAAAACATTATGGCAGGTACATAAACATCAATCAGTAAATAACTCTTTATTCTTTGTCCGCTGTGGTGCTATTTGCTGCGGCTGCCTTCACTAAGGTTTGTAACTCACCTTGTTGAAACATTTCCATAATAATATCACAACCACCGATTAACTCACCTTCAACCCATAATTGTGGAAATGTTGGCCAATCGGCATATTTAGGTAATTCAGCACGAATATCTGGATTTTGTAAAATATCAACATAAGCAAACTTCTCATCACAAGAAATTAATGCTTGTGATGCTTGTGATGAAAAACCACAATTTGGTAACTTAGGAGAACCTTTCATATATAGCAAGATTGTATTTTCGCTAATTTGTTCTTTAATGCGCTCAATTGTGTCCATAGTACCCTCTATTAATTAATGCTTACTCTATTTTTTGTATTGCGTACTGCATACGCTACATATGAAGATAAAAACTAAATTATCAATACAAAATAATGGAATAAGTACTATTATCTAAAACAGTTTCGTTATTAAATTTAATATATATAGCCTTGAAAGTGCCCCTTACAATACCTATATATAATAATACCTGAGTATTTTACTCAAGTTTACATAAAAACACACCCGTTTTTAATTAAAAATTACAATTGGAGAGCATAATGGCTATTGAATTACCGGCATTACCTTTTGAACAAAATGCATTAGAACCACATATTTCAGCAGAAACATTGTCATTTCACTACGGAAAGCATCACAATACTTATGTTGTAAAACTTAATGGTTTAATTGGCGGCACTGAATTTGAAAACAAAAGTTTAGAAGAAATTATTAAAACGTCATCGGCTGGTATATTCAATAATGCCGCCCAAATATGGAATCATACCTTTTATTGGAATAGCCTAAGTCCAAATGGCGGCGGTGAGCCATCAGGTGACTTACTTACTGCCATCAATAGTAGTTTTGGCTCTTTTAGTGAGTTTAAAGCAAAATTTACTGACAGTGCCATTAATAACTTTGGCGCTAGTTGGACTTGGTTGGTGAAAAATGCAGACGGCAGTTTGGCCATAATAAATACGTCTAACGCCGCAACACCATTAACTGATGAAGGGGTAACACCACTTATTACCGTCGATTTATGGGAGCATGCTTATTACATTGATTACCGCAATGTAAGACCAGATTACCTTAATGGTTTCTGGGCGTTGGCGAATTGGGATTTTGCCCAAGCTAACTTTAGCTAAAACAGACTAATA
>JBAHZW010000157.1:0-20086 GCA_037132835.1 Colwellia sp.
TCTACTCAAGCTCAGTGGTGACTTGCGGTTTAGTTTTGTTAGTTGCTTTAATGGCCTTTACCGCCATAATATGGACAATGGGCTTTGGTCCTGAGTTTGTTTCATAAGTTATCTACATGATGCATTAACTAAATAGTGCAATTAGCTAGGGGCTGTTGATCTTTCGCGGTTAAATTTTGTTCGAGCTAAAAGCGTTTTATTCGCGGCGAGTCGCGTGTAGCCTAGTCATTCTACGCAAACACGACTCAACAATGAAAAAAACGCTTTTAGCCGAATCTTTCAGACAGCGTTTGTTGGTTATTTTTACGGCGTTATCACCTTTTTATGTGGAATAACCACATTACCAAGGCTCTGCCTTGTATAAATACCCAATAATTCGCTGCAAAAAAAATCTCGAAAGATCAACAGCCCCTAATTAAATAAAATTTATCAGCAAATACTGCTGAATAATAAAGTTTAATCAACAAAAAGGGATAGGAATGAAAAGCACTGACACTAATGAAAATCCAAACGAACTTAATGTTTCTTCTTCTTGGTCTGAAAGGTTTGATATTCTCACCAAGATTGGAGCAAAAGAAAAGTTTATTTATAGCGCAATGAAAAGTGACGAATTCATCGCGTTATCATTTAGAGAAAAGCAAAAAATAACATTTAATATTTTGGCATTCATATTTGGCGCACTTTATTACTTTAGTAAAAAAATGTGGTTTAAAGGTGCTTTTATATTAGGGGCTTCTTGGGTGTTAAATGGGTTTCTTACATTAATAGAAGTAGCTGCAGGTATGACATTTCCGGGAATTGCTTATTACATTGCTCCCGCTGTAATTAGTGCACAACTTGCCAGCTATGATTTTTTTAAGCTTAAAACCGAAGATGAAAAAATATGGAAAGGGTTGCCTGACATATTTGCAACGCCTGTTGGGGCTATTGGCTTTCCTCTTGCTGCTCTATTTTTTATTCTACTAGCTAGCGGAGGGTTTGGCTCTAATGTGCCTGAATGTGGCAGTTCTGATGCGACCAATGTAGTGATAAGTATTTCAGAAGACGAATTAATTAGGACCCTTGGCGCTGAAGTTGCCGAATCTATAAGCATCTCTGTAAACGCTATTAGAACAACGGCAACAAATGAGCAGACAGGAGAATATGAATGTGCGGCTCAATTATTTATAAGAGGGCCTGAAGCTACAAACGATATTCCTATAACGTATACCATTGAGATGACTAATAATGGTGAAGAGTTCTATGTAAATGTTTTCGGTTTGTAAATAGTGCTTAACAGCACAAACTTCAGTTTTTGAAACAGATAAAAAAAGTGTAGTGGCTGCGTATTACTATAATGCCGAACGGCATTATAGTAATACGCGAGGCATGATAAATTTAAGTTGAGTAGTCCGATTTAATCAATGAGGGATTAGCTATGCCTATAACTTGTCGATTCTCGTTTAACAAGGCTAGGAATATGCTTACAGTTTATATCATTGTGGGCTGTTGCTTGTTTTCCTGTTAATTCAAGGCCTATGTTGGCTGCTTGCTTTGCCATTTCTTCAATAGGATAATTCAGAGTGCTCAGTTTTGGTCTTGAATACCTCGACAGTAAAACATCATCAAAACCGAGTACTGAAACATCTGATGGTACTTTAAAACCATTATCTTCTAAGGTGGAAATTGCACCGATTGCCATGGCATCATTATAAACAAATAGCGCAGAAAAAGGCTTTCCTGAGGCCAGTAGCTTTTGAGTTGCCATTTCTCCTCCTTGCAGAGTAGGCTCGCCATATTCAATAAGTTTTGGTTCTATATTGACTCCAGCTGACTGTAGTTCGTTTTGAAATCCCTGTAGTCGAAGGAGAGGATCGTCTATTTGATATTTACTGGTAATACAAGCAAAATTCTGATGATTTAATGCTAATAAATGTCGCGCGGCAATTTTACCCCCTTCGAGATTATCTAACCAAACACAACGGTGAGCTATTTCTTTAATATAACGATCAATGAGTACTAGGCCAGCAACTTTATTTGTTAATTCAATCAACACTTGATCAGATAATTTTTTGCTATGCACCACCATCACATCACATCGCCTTTCAATTAATAAATTGATAGCTTGCATTTCAGACTCGGCACTGATTAAACCAGTACTTAATAGCAATTGCATGTTTTTTTTGCGAGCCACTTGCTCGACACCATGAGCTAAAGAAGCGAAAAAGGGATCGACCAGATCAGGAATCACAACACCTAAGGTGGTACTCTTTTGAGTGACTAAAGCACGCGCATTGGCATTTGGACTATAGTTTAAGTCTTTCACCACCTTTAATACATTTTCAATCGTCTTCTTACTGACCTTTGGGCCATTATTTAATACGCGAGAAACAGATGCCACTGAAACACCAGCGATACGAGCTACGTCTTTTATTGTTGCCATAGGGTAAATGTTTACATTTTTTAATTAGTTAAATACACCATGAATATACACTAATTAATAACTAACCATCAAGATCTTGCTCACTAAATTTATTTCTTGCACATAAAAGGGTAAACGTTTACCCTTTGCTTTAAGTTTTACTCATTCAGCTTATAAAATATTATGACTATCGAATTTGATCCAACGGAACACCCTCATAGAAGATATAACCCACTTATTGATGAATGGGTGTTGGTTTCTCCTCACCGAGCAAAGCGACCTTGGCAAGGGCAGGTAGAGCAGCTTGATGAACAGCAAAAACCTGTGTATGACAAGCACTGCTTTTTATGTGCAGGAAATACTCGGATAAATGGTGAAGTCAACGATGAC
The DNA here is from genome assembly GCA_037132835.1 of Colwellia sp. Classification (GTDB taxonomy): domain Bacteria; phylum Pseudomonadota; class Gammaproteobacteria; order Enterobacterales; family Alteromonadaceae; genus Colwellia. The sequence goes on from JBAHZW010000157.1 coordinate 2,792, forward strand.
TATAAGAATACCTTTGTCTTTACTAATGATTTTGCGGCAATAAAGCAAGATACCCCCATGGTAGAAAGTAATGATCCTCTTTTTAAAATGGCAACAGAACAGGGGGAGAGTCGTGTTATCTGTTATTCACCGGATCATAGTAAAACCTTGCCCGAGTTATCCGTCGAGGAAATTTCTCGTATTGTTGATACTTGGCAAAATCAATGTCAAGAATTAGGGAAAACCTATAGCAGCGTGCAGGTTTTTGAAAATAAAGGCAGTGTTATGGGCTGTTCTAATCCTCATCCGCATGGACAAGTTTGGGCACAACATCAATTACCAACCTTAGTGATGAAAAAACAAAATGCGCAGCTAGCTTACTTGAAGCAACAGGGCAGTAATTTATTACAAGACTATGTTGTTAGAGAGGTTGAAAACAAAGAGCGCATTGTGGTGATAAATGAGGATTGGCTAGTAGTGGTGCCTTATTGGGCAGCATGGCCGTTTGAAACGCTACTCTTACCACGTTTTGTCGTGTCACGAATAACGGAGCTGAATGAAGCGCAAAAGTTATCGCTCGCAGATATTCTTAAAAAGATCACCCTCAAGTATGACAATTTATTTGAATGTTCTTTTCCTTATTCTATGGGCTGGCACGGTGCCCCCTTTGATGACCAACAACACGATGAATGGACCTTGCATGCCAGCTTCTTTCCACCACTATTAAGATCAGCCACGGTTCGTAAATTTATGGTCGGTTATGAAATGATGGCTGAAGCACAGCGAGATCTTACCGCAGAGCAAGCAGCACAAAGACTACGGGATTTGTCAGACATTCACTATAAGGAGCAAAGATAATGTCTAAATACGTGACTAAGCAATTCCCAGAACAACAAAACGTTGAGCAAAAAGAACTTGCTCTGCAATTATTTGAGCAGCAATTTCAACGTTCCGCTGAAGTGGTTTGTCATGCACCGGGTCGTGTCAATATTATTGGTGATCATACCGATTACAATGACGGTTTTGTTCTGCCTGCGGCAATTAACTACGGCACTACTATTGCGGCTTCTGTGCGTGAAGATAAGGTCGTTAAAGTTTATGCCCATGATTGTGACCAACAAATCAATGAATTTTCTCTAAATGAGATAGTGTTTGATCAGCAGATGATGTGGAGTAATTATGTTAAAGGTACATTACAAGCTTTAATGAAAAAACACCCTGAAATTAACGGCGTAAACTTAGTGGTTACTGGTAATGTGCCGCAAGGTGCTGGCTTAAGCTCTTCTGCTAGTTTTGAAATTGTTATTTTAAAAGCATTTTCCCAGCTTTATCAACTAGATTTGACGGGGGTTAATGCTGCGCTTATTGGCCAGCAAGCAGAGAATGAATTTGTTGGTTGTAACTGCGGCATCATGGATCAACTTATTTCAGCAATGGGCCAAAAAGATCATGCCATGCTGCTCGATTGCAAAGATTTATCCTTTGAAGATGCAGCTATACCGGATGATTTAACGCTGTTTATTGTTAACTCAAACGTAAAGCGTGGCTTAGTTGACAGTGAATACAACTTAAGACGTAAGCAATGCGAAGCGGTAGCCAAGTATTTTGGTAAATCGGCTCTACGCGAAGTGACTTTAGAACAACTCAACTTAGCTCAAGCAAAAATTGAGCCCGTATTGTTTAAGCGTGCTCGACACGTGATCAGTGAAAATGCCCGAGCGCTCGCTACTTTTAAGGCATTGAAAAAAAATGATATGGAGACAATCAGTATCGCCATGAAGCAATCTCATATTTCTTTGCGGGATGACTTTGAAATAAGCACCAAGGAAATGGATGGCTTAGTTGAAATGATTGATAGTGTGTTAGGTACTAAAGGAGGTGTACGCATGACGGGTGGTGGTTTTGGTGGTTGTGTTGTTGCCTTAGTACCAACAGCGATGGTTGAACAGGTAGAGGACGTGGTCAACAGTAGATATGAGGAAGAATTTGGTTTAACGGCGAGTATTTATCTATGTACGGCAATGCAAGGTGCATTTAGATAATTAGATCAATTCAAAGCTGAATAAAATAAATAATTATAATTATAACTAAAAGTAAAGGAAGAGAATGATGGAGTTTGCAAATAAATTAGGGACGATAGATAGCACAATTTTTATTGTCTACGTGATAGGGCTGTTGTGTCTTGCCTTGTGGGTTTCTCGTAATGAGAAAAAAGAAGGTGCGAATACTGAAGATTATTTTTTAGCCAGTAAATCATTACCTTGGTGGGCTATAGGTGCCTCTTTAATTGCTGCAAATATTTCGGCTGAACAAATTATTGGTATGTCAGGATCGGGTTATGCCATAGGTTTAGCCATTGCTTCTTATGAGTGGATGGCGGCAATTACCTTGGTATTAGTCGGTAAATATATGTTGCCTATTTTTTTGGAAAATAAAATATTCACCATGCCGCAATATCTGGAACAACGCTTTGATAGTCGGGTCAAAACGACTATGGCTATATTTTGGCTGGCGGTATACACCTTCGTTAACTTAACTGCGGTGTTATGGCTAGGTGGTATGGCTATTGAAACCGTGGCAGGTGTTGATTGGATGTTCGGCATGATATTTTTAGCCGTTTTCTCTATTGCATATTCTTTATATGGCGGTTTAAAAGCCGTTGCTTTTACTGACATCTTACAAGTGGTGTTATTAGTTTTTGGCGGTTTATTATTGAGCTATTTAGCGTTAGATGCGGTTTCAGATGGTCAAGGTCTGATCGCTGGCTTTAGTATTCTTACCGATAAAATGCCTGAGCATTTTGATATGATCTTAAGTCCAGAAAATGAACATTATATGAGCCTGCCGGGCATTTCGGTATTACTTGGCGGCTTATGGGTGATGAACTTTAGTTATTGGGGCTTTAATCAGTATATTATTCAACGCGCTTTGGCTGCTAAAGATCTCAAAGAAGCGCAAAAAGGTATTGCTTTTGCTGCCTACCTTAAATTGCTAATGCCCGTTATTGTCGTATTACCGGGTATTGCTGCAGTGATTCTGTATCCAACATTAACCACACCTGATCAAGCTTATCCTTCGATGATGGCACTGATGCCTGTTGGTATAAAAGGCTTAGTTTTTGCTGCCTTAGTCGCTGCCATAGTGTCATCACTGGCATCAATGACTAACAGTATTTCTACCATCTTTACCATGGATATTTATAGTCGTTTTAAGCCAAATGAGAGCCAACGTCACTATGTGCACATTGGTCGTATTGCTGCGTTAGTTTCTTTATGTATCGCCCTAATTGTTGCTCAGCCACTACTGGGTAAGTTTGACCAAGCATTCCAGTATATTCAGGAATTTACCGGCTTCTTTACCCCAGGCATCGTGGTGATATTTGTTCTGGGTATGTTCTGGAAACGAGCAACGTCAATGGGAGCATTATCTGCCGCCCTAGGCTCAGCAATATTTTCTTTAGTACTTAAATTTTCTTGGCCTGAGTTACCCTTTATGGACCGTGTTGGCTTAGTGTTCTTACTGTGTTTAGGGCTTTGTTATGTCGTATCCATGCTAGGTAAACCGACGAGTAAAGACAGCAGTGTGAGTTTAACGCAAGTGAGTTTTGTTACCAGTAAGTCATTTAATGTTGCCGCAGTCGGTGTGGTACTTATTCTGACAGCTTTATACGCCACTTGGTGGTAATAAAAATAATCAGCTAAAGCGTAAATAAAGAAAGGTCAACTAATTGGCCTTTCTTTTTTTTAAAGGAAAAAGCATGAAAGTATTAGTCACTGGGGGAGCAGGCTATATCGGCTCCCATACGGTTTTATCGTTACTAGAAAATAATTATGACGTCATCGTTTACGATAATTTAGCTAACTCAAGTCTTGAGTCAATTGACAGGGTAACAAAGCTAACAGGCAAGTCTGTTGAGGTTATCGAAGGTGATATTTGCGACAAAGAGAAATTAAGCCGAGTATTTAAACAAGCACATATTGATGCCGTTATTCACTTTGCTGCACTTAAAGCTGTCGGTGAATCAGCAAAAATACCCTTAAGTTATTATCAAAATAATGTTCATGGCACGGTTTGTTTACTTGAAGTTATGCAGCAGCATAACGTGCATAATTTTATTTTTAGTTCGTCAGCCACCGTTTATGGCGAAGAAAATGATGTACCTTATATTGAAACGATGAAATTAGGTACACCATCTAGCCCTTATGGTGCGAGCAAGGTAATGGTCGAGCGTGTGCTCGCTGATTTAGCTCAATCGGATAGCAAGTTTAGAGGCGTATCCTTACGTTATTTCAACCCAGTAGGTGCTCACGAAAGCGGCACTATAGGAGAAGATCCAAAAGGTATTCCCAATAATCTTTTACCCTATGTTGCCCAAGTTGCGGTGGGTAAGCGCGATAAACTGAGTATATTTGGTGATGATTACCCCACTAAAGACGGTAGTTGTGAACGTGATTATATACATGTGATGGACTTAGCCCAAGGTCATGTTGCAGCTTTAGATTGGTTAAATCGTCATCGTGAATTTAGTGGCGTTGAAGCTTTTAATCTAGGTAGCGGCAATGCAGTATCGGTATTTTCCATTGTTAAGGCATTCGAGCAAGCCATTAATAAAACCATCCCCTTTGAAGTCTCGCCAAGAAGGGCAGGAGATCTCCCTGCTTTTTGGGCCAATGCGAGCAAAGCCAATAAAGAACTGAATTGGCAAGCCAGTAGAAGTATTGAACAAATGATGACGGATACTTGGCGTTGGCAGTCAAGCAACCCTGATGGATACTTAGTTTAATGGTTAAATTGATGACTGAGTTCAACGCTGAATTAGCAACGGTTTTATTGACCAATGACTATGGCATGTCAGTTGAAATTGTTAACTATGGTGCCAGAATTAAATCCATTAAGTTTCCAGTAAACGCTAAGCCAACCGAAATGACATTGGGCTATGCATTAGCAGAAGAATATCTACAGGATGAATTTTATTTAGGTGCAACCTGTGGACGGGTTTGTAATCGTATTGCGGGTGGCAAGTTTGCTCTTGCTGGTCGTCAATATCAGCTAGCTTTAAATGATGGTGAAAATTGTTTACACGGAGGACCTGATAATTTTTCTTTGCGTTTTTGGCAAATCGATAGCAAAACACTCTCGGATGTTTCGGTCACTTTATCGCTAATCTCAATAGGGGGTGATCAAGGCTTCCCTGGGACGCTAAACGTATCTGTGACTTATCAATTAAGCGCAGATAATAAGTTAAGCATTCAATACTCAGCCACTACTGATTTAGCCACGCCAATTAATTTAACCAACCATACTTATTTTAATTTGGGCGAGCAAGGTTGTGAATCTTTATACTTACAAATGAACTCATCCGCATATCTTGAAAGTGATGATGAAAATATTCCAACGGGTAATATAGTGCCTGTTGGCGGCACTGATTATAACTTTAACGTTCCTGTGTCTATTGGAGAGCGACAGCAGAACACGGAAGATAAATCACTTAAAACAAAGGAGGGTTATGATCACTGTTATATTTTAAATGACACGCAGTTTGAACAGCCAAAAGCCGAGCTTACTTCTTTAAAAAATCAAATTTGTTTATCCATTTATACGGATCAGCCGGCGATGCAACTGTATACGGGTTTCTATTTAAGTGGCCAATTTAAATCATACCAAGGTGTATGTTTAGAGGCGCAAAACTATTCAGATGCAGAAAATCATGCGCATTTCCCCAGTAATGTCTTGAGGCCAAAGCAACAATATCAGCGAAAAATTGTTTTTGGATTCGCATCCATTAATTAGCTGAGTTGTTATTTGTCTACCATAATCATATAAATATCGGCATTAACAACATAAATTTGTTGAAAAATAGAATAAGAAAAGTAGCATGACAATTTATCCGCATGTTGGTAAGCCATCGAGATCTGTGGTTATTGTTTAGTCCGTATTTTTTGCTCATTCTAGGAGTCATATTAAAGTAAAAAAACTTTTCGATACTGCTCTGCATAAGAGTCAGGCTAGGCTTGTTCAGCGTATAACTACGCAGTTAATCATTAATATAGGTTTAAGGTGATTTTTATTTTGAAATTATTATATTTTGTCATTTTTTTTTGCACTTGTTTTATTGCTCTGGCATCTGTGAAAATCGCTGAAGTACCAGTAGATGAGTTTCAAAAAGAACAACCGATAAGTAATCAACAGTGCGTTTCTTGTCATCAACAATCACAACATGATTGGCAGCAGTCTGATCATGCCAAGGCTATGGCCATTGCGGATAAAGATTCAGTATTAGCAGACTTTGATCATAAACAGGTTGAGCATTACGGTCAAAAAGCTTATTTTTTTATCAAAGATGAACGTTATCAAGTAACAATTTCTTATGATAATAAAACCAATACTTACCCGATAAAATATACCTTTGGTTATTTTCCACTGCAACAATATTTAGTTGAGACTGAGCAAGGGAAGTTACAGGTGTTACCCTTCGCTTGGGATTCACGAAAGAAAACAGACGGTGGTCAACGTTGGTACCATAATTATAGCCATGAAGAAATTAACCTACAAGACCGGTTACACTGGCGTCAGCCATTACAAAACTGGAATGGTATGTGTGCAGATTGTCATTCGGATGGTTTAAAACGTAACTACGTTGCTGAGACAAATAGTTTTAGTTCCAAGTGGGATAACATCAATGTCGGGTGTTTATCTTGTCATGGCAACATGACTGCTCATGCTAAAAAATCAAAAGAAATACAAAAACGTAATGTCAGTAAAAATATGACTTTCAGTAATCATCCAACGGCACAATGGTTCAGAGCTTTAGGGGACAAAACCGCTAGCTGGCAAGGGAAAAAGCGTGATAATAGTTTTATGGATACTTGTTTTGCTTGCCATTCGTTACGATCGCCATTAACGGATGGTTATCATGCTAAAACGCCTTTTCTCGAACAATTTTCGCCACAACTGTTAGCTGCTCCTTTATATCATGCGGATGGCCAAATTAAAGAGGAAGTGTATGTTTATGGCTCTTTTTTACAGAGTAAAATGTTCGCTGCTGGCGTTAACTGTTTAGATTGTCATGATCGCCATACAATGAAGTTAAAAATTGACGGTAATGGATTATGTTTGCAGTGCCATGGCGCAGAAGTGTATAACATCAAGTCTCATCATCACCATCAAGAAAACGCTACAGGGGCACAATGCGTTAGCTGTCATATGCCAACCAACCGCTATATGGGCGTTGATGATAGACGAGATCACAGCTTTAAAATCCCAAGACCAGAATTTTCAAGCGAATTTAATACTCCTAATGCCTGTATCGCTTGCCATGACAATAAAAGTAATCAATGGGCCAGTGAATATTTGCAAAAATGGCATGGTAAACCAAAAGCATTGTTAGTAAGTAAATATTTTTTAATGCGCTTAAATAACGGGCAAGCCATTAAGCTTGAAGATCACTTAGCTATTATAGCGGACAAAAATATTGCGGTGATCAGTCGAGCCACAGCCATTCAACAGCTAGCTTATACCACGCAAACTATCACCGCTGAGATCTTAAAACCTTATTTAACACATCAAGAAGAGCTGATTCGATTAAGCGCGGCTAATGCGGCAGCATTATTGACACCAGCAGATAAAATCACTTTATTAGTACCGTTATTAACGGATAGCTATAAAGCCATTCGCGTAGCTGCAGCACGTAGTTTAGTGGACAGTAAAGTTTCAGCCGTTGACCAAGCCGTGTTTATTCGCGCATTTAAAGAACTACAACAGGCCAATAATATGAGTAGTTGGCGCGGTGAAGGGCGAATGAATATAGGTATTAATGCCATGCAAAGCGGTGATATAACCATGGCAGAAAAATCCTTTAAAGCAACGATTGACATCGAACCTTATTTTGATACGGGTTATATCAACTTAGCAGATTTGTATCGCTCGTTGCAAAAGCCAGCACAAGTGAGATCAGTGCTACTCAAGGGCATGACTAACTTACCTAAGTCAGGGACAATAAAATATTCTTATGGTTTATATCTTATTCGCCAAAAAAATATTGCCAAAGCGGTTAATTATTTTTACCAAGCTATGTTGTTATCTCCTGATAATGCTCAATATGCTTATACCTATATATTGGCAATGGAAGGAGACGGGCAGAGTTCACAAGCATTAGTCAAACTTAAAGTTTTGATTTTGAATTACCCAAACAAAGGGCAATTGCGTGATTTAGGTTTGTATTTATCGCAGAAACTAAAGAGCAAAGCTGATTATGATTGGTATATGGCTTTATAATTTTATTAAACGCATTTTTTATTGTCTGAAGTTGAGATTTATCTTTATTTTGGCCGCTAAAATCAGCCTCTAAACAGTAATACCCGTTTCATTAAATTAGTTCCCACTCAGAGCTTGTCAGTGCTTTGAGAATAAAGTGAATTTTTTTGTGTATAGTCACTCTATATTAAAGGAATTCTGTGCGATTATCGACGTACTGACAAACTCCCAAAGGGCGAGTTTAAAAGGCTTATATGCTACGTTATTGATTTTGACAAGGACGCTACAGGGATGTAGCTTCTTAGAGAATGCAGGAGCAAATTCTCCTGAATAACCATTCTCTTCAATCAATGCCTTGCCTCTAAGCCTTTTAAATCTCGCTGAGTGGGAAGAAACTTAGTGAAATTGGTATAAATACACTGCACGGTGACCCAAACTCAATATTGAGAGAAAATATTATGTCGAATAAATCAAATTTAGTACAGTTATCAAACTTTTTAGCAGATGATCAGTTATCCAAAAGTGAATTGTTAGCCTTAATTGAATTAGCAATTAACATTAAAAAAAATCCAGCCGACTATAACCAAGTATTAGCGGGTAAGTCAGTCGCGATGATTTTTGAGAAACCATCGCTGAGAACCCATGTTAGTTTTGATATGGGTATTAATAAGCTGGGTGGTCATGCGTTATATTTAGGTCAACAAAACGGTAAACTGGGTGAGCGTGAACGGGTGAGTGATTATGCTAAAAATTTATCTTGTTTTGCGGATGTAATTGTTGCCCGTGTTTTTAGTCATGACTCCATTCAAGGGTTAGCTGAGCATGCTAGCGTACCAGTAATTAATGCCTTGTGTGATATTTATCATCCTTGTCAGGCACTTGCTGATTTTGTAACCTTAACCGAGAATTATCCTGACTTAAGTCAAGTGAAATTGGCCTATGTCGGAGACGGCAATAATGTCTCTAATTCATTAATGCTTATGGCGGCGACTTTAGGCGTAGATTTTACTTTAGTATGCCCAGTGGGGCATGAGCCTAAGCCCGATATGATAGATAAAACAAAACAATTAGCGCAGGCTTCGGGCAGTCAATTTATCCTGATAAATAATATGGATGACATTGGCAAGCAAGATGCAATTTACACCGATACTTGGGTTTCTATGGGGGATGAAGATGCCAGTAAAAAAGCAGCAATTTTAGCGAAATTTGCCCCGTATCAGGTTAATCATGCTTTAATGGCAAAAACACAAGCTAGCATGGTATTACATTGCCAGCCCGCTCATTTGGAAGAAGAAATAACCACCGAATTATTTGATAGTGATCTATCAAAAGTATTCCAACAGGCAGAAAACAGAATGTGGGCACAAAACGCCGTGCTCGTTGCACTATTTAATAATTAACCACGGTTCTCGCTATTTGATGCAATCGCTGCGTTAGCATCAATTAGCATGACGAACATTGATTAATTATCGCGAATTTGAAACCGTAATAAATATAATTAGACTCAGTTAGTAATAATACTCACGGGTCAGATCTAAAAATTTAAGAGAGATTAAAATGGCTTTAACAAAGAAAAAAATCAAAAAAATAGTCTTAGCATACTCAGGTGGTTTAGATACTTCAGCAATCATTCCTTGGTTAAAAGAGAACTATGAAGGTTGTGAAGTTGTGGCTTTTTGTGCTGATGTTGGTCAAGGTGAAGAAGAGCTTGAGGGCATTAAAGAAAAAGCGATTGCCTCTGGTGCCTCAGAATGCCATGTGGTTGACTTAAAAGAAGAATATGTAAAAGAATATATCTACCCTATTTTGAAAACGGGTTCAGTCTATGAAGGCCAGTACTTATTAGGTACCTCCATGGCACGGCCAGTGATTGCTAAAGCACATGTTGAAATTGCCCTTAAAGTTGGTGCAGATGCTTTATGTCACGGTTGTACGGGTAAAGGTAACGACCAAGTACGTTTTGAAGCGTGTTTTGCCGCCCTAGCACCTGAGCTAACCGTTATTGCGCCATGGCGTGAGTGGGATATGGTTTCTCGTGAAGATTTACTGGATTACCTAGCCGAACGTAATATCCCTTGTTCAGCCTCATTAACAAAAATTTATAGTCGTGATGCAAACGCATGGCATATCTCTCACGAAGGTGGTGAGTTAGAAGACCCGTGGTGTGAGCCTTCAAAAGAAGTGTGGACCATGACGGTAGATCCTATGGACGCACCTGACGTACCTGAAAAAGTACAATTAAGCTTTGTTGAGGGTGAGTTAAGCGCTATTGACGGTAAAGACTTTACGGAAAATGGCGCGGGCGCCTATGAAGCCTTAATGTACTTAAATGCAAAAGGTGCTGCACACGGTGTTGGCAGAATCGATATTGTTGAAAACCGTTTAGTGGGCATGAAGTCGCGTGGTTGTTATGAAACACCCGGTGGCACTATATTAATGGCGGCTTACAAAGGTTTAGAAACTTTAATTCTAGATAAAGAATCGCTTAAATATCGTGAATCTGTAGGGCATGAATTTTCACATGTAATCTATGATGGTCGTTGGTTTACACCACTTGCTAAAGCACAATTAGCATCAGCCGCTTCTTTTGCGGAAAAACTTACTGGTGATGTTGTGGTGAAGTTATACAAAGGTATGGCACAAGTTATTCAACGTCGTTCACCAAATAGCTTATATTCTGAAGCGTTTGCAACGTTTGGTGCTGATGACGTTTATGACCAAAAACATGCCGAAGGTTTTATCCGTTTATTCAGTTTATCAAGCAGAATTACTGCGCTTTCTCAAAAAAGCTCTTTAAAAGATAAGGCTGAATAAGTATGGCTTTATGGGGAGGGCGATTTAAAGGGAAAGCGAGTTTACAGTTTAAAAAGTTTAATGACTCGCTGCCGGTTGATTACCGTATGGCAGTACAAGATATTGTTGGCTCAATTGCTTGGGCGCAGGCAATTCATGAAGTCGGAGTAATAAACGATGATGAATTAGTGCGTTTAATCGCCGCTTTACAAGAATTAAAAGCCTCGGTAGAAGAAAACCCTAAGCAAATATTACTTTCTGATGCAGAAGATATTCATAGCTGGGTAGAAATTCAGTTAATTGAAAAAACCGGTGATTTAGGTAAAAAAATTCATACGGGTCGTAGTCGTAACGATCAAGTGGCGACTGATTTAAAATTGTGGTGTAAAGAGACGGGGGGCGAATTATTGTTTGCCCTCGTTAATTTACAACAAGCCATGATGAACTTAGCTGAACGTGAAAAAGACACCGTATTACCGGGTTATACCCATCTACAACGCGCACAGCCTGTTACTTTCGGTCATTGGTGTTTAGCCTATGTAGAAATGTTTAACCGTGATATTGGTCGTTTAAAAGATGCCCTTTATCGTTTAGATGTTTCACCACTTGGCTCTGGCGCATTAGCGGGTACTGCGTACCCCATTGACAGAAATGCATTGGCTAACCGTTTAGGTTTTAGAACCGCAACCATGAACAGCCTTGATGCAGTTTCCGATAGAGACCATGTTATTGAGTTATTAGCCTCAGCCAGTATTTCAATGATGCATTTATCGCGTTTTGCTGAAGATTTAGTTTTTTATAATTCAGGCGAAGCCGGTTTTGTCGAAATGAGTGACTTAGTTAGCTCAGGTTCATCATTGATGCCGCAGAAGAAAAACCCCGATGCCTGTGAATTAATTCGGGGTAAAGCGGGTCGTGTTTTTGGTTCACTAACGGGCATGTTAACCACCATGAAAGGCTTAGCGCTTGCTTATAACAAAGATATGCAAGAAGACAAAGAAGGTTTGTTTGACGCCCTTGATACTTGGCAAGAATGTATGGAAATGGCCGTGCTTATTGCCGATGGTTTAAAAGTGAATCGTAGCCGTACACTGGCAGCAGCACAGCAAGGTTATGCCAATGCTACTGAATTAGCCGACTACTTAGTCGGTAAAGATATTCCATTTCGCGAAGCACATCATATTGTTGGTGAAGTTGTCTTGGCCGCTATCGATAAAGGCGTGCCGTTAGAAGATTTAACCATCTCTCAACTGCAAGAGTTCAGCGATAAAATTGAGCAAGATGTCTATCAACACCTTTCAATTGAATCAACACTTGATAAACGTGAAGCACTCGGTGGTACTTCACGTTCACAAGTAGAAAAAGCCTTGGCAACGGGCCATGAAGATATCCTCAATGAACAAGTTGTTGGCGCGCCAGGTAAACAACAAATTCAACGGGCACTTAAACAAGTTAAGCAACGTTTAAATGCTCAACGTGCGGCGGCAATGTCGGTTCGTAGAGCAAAAATGTCTGATGTTGATAGTATTCACCAACTGACCAATTATTGGGCGGGTAAGGGGGAGATACTACCACGCACGCGTGACAATATAATTCATGACATCCAAAACTTTGTTGTTGCGGAACTTGATGGTGTTGTTGTCGGCACTGCCTCGCTCTATATCTATCAAACAGGCTTAGCTGAAATACGTTCTATTGTTGTTAAAGATGAATCGCAAAAGCAAGGTCAAGGCGAAGCACTGGTACAATACTTATTAGAGTTTGCCAACCAAATGGAGTTAAAACAAATTATTGTTTTAACTTATATCCCACAGTATTTTGAACAACTTGGTTTTACCTTGATTGATAAAAACTCACTTGCTGAGAATATCATTGAAGATAGTGTGCCAAGCCCTGATAAAAATGCTGATGATGAAGTCGCCATGGAATATATTGTCGGTCAAAGTAAATAGCTTTAGGGCTATTCATTATAGCTTTTCCATTCATTAGCTGATCTATTTTAACAAGTAAAAATGATCACAGTGTGAGTGGGATTGATATCAGATAGGTTAAAGAATGGAAAGCATGAATAAGAGTGATCAAAATTACGTAAAATGGTTTAGAAATGCCGCACCCTACATAAATGCACATCGAGGTAAAACGGTTGTACTTATGTTCGGCGGAGAAGCCGTTTCTCATGCCAACTTTGCTAATATTATTCATGATATCTCCTTACTACGCAGCTTAGGTGTGAAATTAGTGGTGGTGCATGGTGCGCGTCCTCAAATTGAAGATCGTATGCAAAGGCGTGGTATTAAGGAGCGCATTGAAAAAAATGTTCGTATTACCGACGCACAAACACTCGTTGCGGTTAAAGATGCTACGGGCTCATTACGTTTACATATTGAGGCATTGCTCTCTACCGGATTAGTTAACTCACCTATGCACGGCTCACAAATTCGGGTCAGCACAGGTAACTTTGTTATTGCAAAACCGATGGGCGTTCGTCATGGTGTCGATTATAAGTATACTGGCACGGTAAGAAGAATTGATTCTGATGGCATCAATATGCAATTAGACTACGGCTCCATTGTCTTATTGTCGCCCATCGGTTATTCACCGACGGGCGAAGTATTTAACTTAGCCTTAGAGGATGTTGCGACAAGCACAGCCATTGCACTTAACGCCGATAAGCTTATCGCTTTCACTGAAGATGAAGGGATTATTGATAAGTCAGGTAAATTAATTCGTAGTTGTAGTGTTCGCACGGTAAAAAGCTTACTTGATGAAAATGACTGCCATGTGCGCCAGTTATTACTCCGATCTATTATTCTCAGTGGTGAAAATGGCGTTGAGCGTTGCCACTGTGTGAGTTATCAGAGCGATAGCGCTTTGTTACAAGAGCTATTTACCCGTGATGGTGCCGGTACTTTGATTGCAAAAGATCACCGAGAGTTAATTACTACCGCAACCATTGATGATGTTGCCGGTATTTTAGAGTTGATACAGCCGCTTGAAGAAGAGGGGGTATTAGTTAAACGCTCTCGTGAATTACTTGAGGTGGAAATAGGATGCTTCATTGTCCTCAAAAAAGAAGATGTGATCATCGCTTGTGCGGCTTTATACCCCTACCCAGAAGCAAAGTCAGGTGAACTAGCTTGTGTTGTTATTGATCCCGATTATCGTAAAGGTAATCGAGGTGAGAGAATGATAGAAGCATTAGAAGTGGCGGCTAGAAATAAAGGTTTAACCTCACTGTTCTTATTAACAACGGCTAGTAGTCATTGGTTTCGTGAGCAGGGCTTTATTGAATCATCCCTTGACAGATTACCTGAAGGTAAAAAGCAGATGTATAATTTTCAACGTAATTCTCAGGTTTTTATTAAAGATATTTAAACGTAAATTAATCACTTCTTAAATCGAACTACGAGGTAAATAGCGGGTATATACCGCCGTTTACACTGTGACTTACAGCCAATAAAAAAGCAGTTAACTTCATCAGTTAACTGCTTTTTATGTTTATTACGGACGTTAATAAAGTTAAAAGTTAAAATAACTCCTCTTCCTCGTCTGGCTCACCGCCCAACAAAATATCGCTACTATTATCTTCAACAACATACTCCGTTGGCACATTGCCTAGGCGGAAGTATTCTAATTGAGTTGATTTATCTATTTTAGTGGTAAGAAAGCCTGTTTCTTTATCAATACGTACCGAGACTATATCCACTGGCGGCTGAAAAGCTTCCTCTTCAATGTCCGCTAAGGCAGCACGCATAAAATCGATCCATGCGGGTTGTGCTGATTTTGCGCCGAACTCACTACCCGTTGTTTGGTTCTTGTCTAGGTTATTATTATAAACCGTTTGACCTAACATATGACTGGGGTCATCAAACCCTATCCAAGATGTAGTCACTAGGCGGCGGCTGAAGCCTGAAAACCAAGCATCTTTTGCTTCGTTTGTTGTGCCAGTTTTACCTGCTATATCTCGTCGGTCAAGTACTCGGGCACGCCAGCCTGTGCCCTGCCAAGCATGTTTAGTAGACCAATCAGCTCCCCAAATAGCACTATTAAGTGCTTGCGTTATTAAGTAGGCATTTTGTGGGCTGATAACGCGAGTTGCTTGTTTTACCTCACTAGTTAACTCGGCTTCGGTAATGTTTGCTGCTTCAGTCGCCGTTTGATTAGAATCACTGAAAAAAGGATCTGGGTTAAGTGATGCTACAGCTTGAATAGGTGATTCAAGTTCATTGACTTCAACACATGGATCGCATGCTAAGGCGGGGTTAGCTTGATAAATAACCTCACCATCACTATTTTCAATGCGCTCAATTAAATAAGGTTCGACTAAGAACCCCCCGTTAGCAAAAGTAGCAAAACCTGTTGCTACCTCTAATGGTGTTAAAGAAGCAGAGCCAAGCGCTAATGATTCATTACGTGGTAAATCGCTGGCTTTAAAGCCAAATTTGGTTAAATGCCTAATCGTTTCAGTAATTCCAATGCTTTTTAATAGCCGTACTGCAATGACATTTTTAGATTGTGCAAGTGCTAAGCGAAATCTCAGTGGACCAACATAAGTTTCTGGTGAGTTTTTTGGGCGCCAAACAACGCCTGAGCTTTTGTCCCATTGATTAATGGGGGCATCATTGACAAGAGAGGCAAGGGTAAAGCCATTTTCAAGTGCGGCTGAATAGATAAAAGGCTTAATGTTAGAGCCAACTTGACGCTTAGCTTGGGTAACTCGATTAAATTGACTTTGCTTAAAACTGAAACCGCCTACGGCCGCTTTAATTGCACCATCATCGGATGACAGTGATACGATGGCGGCACTCACCATGGGAACTTGCGTTAAACGGTAATTATTATCGGGCATTTTGCGGACTAAAATTACATCGCCAAATTTAAGGATGTCTTGAGCCATTTTAGGTGGTGGGCCTTGCTTTTGATCATTTATATACGGCCGAGCCCAGGATAAACCTTGCCATTCAATGGTTGCTGCTTCTTTATGACTAAGGTGAATGCTTACAGACTGTTCATCAACAGCAATAACGATTGCAGGCTCCAACATTTGGTAAGATATTACTTTTGCAAGGGCGTTATCTAGTTCCATTTGTGACAATGGCGGCATTTGCCCCGCAATGATATGTTCAGCGGAGTTTAGTTGAGGCCTGAGTGACGTTATTGGGCCACGATAACCATGACGCTGATCATAATTTAATAAATTGTTAACGAGTGCTTTCTCCGCGGCATTTTGCAGCTTTGCTGTTACCGTAGTGAAAACTCTATAGCCTTCAGTGTAAGCTTTATCTTTCCCGTAACGCTGAAGGATCTCTTTATGAGCCATCTCCGCAACGTAGGGCGCATTAAGTTCGATTTCAGCGCCATGCCTTTTGCCGGTGATAGGGGCACTCTTTGCCAACTGATATTGTTGTTCTGAGATATAACCACTTACCAGCATTCGGTATAAAACTATGGCACGACGAGCTTTAGCTTTCTGTGGAGATCTAATGGGATTAAGTGTAGAAGGGGCTTTAGGAAGACCTGCTAATACGGCTATCTGGGCGAGAGTGAGCTCGTTTACCTGTTTACCATAATACACTTGCGCGGCGGCACCAAAACCAAAAGATCGATGACCCAATGGAATTTTATTAATGTATAACATTAATATTTCATCTTTGGTGAGCAGGTATTCAATATGAAAGGATAAAAATATTTCTCTAATCTTACGCGTATAGGTTATTTCACGGGTAAGAAAGAAATTACGTGCCACTTGCATGGTAATGGTGCTAGCACCGCCTTTGTTTTGCCCCTGTAACTTTGCAAGTATCGCGCGTCCCATGCCAATGGGGTCGACACCAAAATGAAAATAAAATCGATCGTCTTCCGTTGCCAATAAGGCATCAATTAATTGTTGTGGTACTTGCTCTAAGGTTAAAGGGATACGTTTTTTTTCACCAAACTGGGAAATTAATAAGCCATCTCTACTGTATATTTGTAATGGTGTTTGCCAATGTAAATCTTTTAATGATTCAACACTGGGCAATTCAGTGCGCATTGATAAATACAAACTATAAACGGCAATGGATGCCAAAATAAATAGTATAATGATGATTTTTAATAATTTTTTGATTAAAAACACAGTGAAAGACCAATAATTGTTTAGAAATATAAGATAGTACTAGTATATCGTGTAAAAGCATGTGATAAATGTATTTGTATGTATTTGTGTGTATTTATGTGTATTTGTATGTATTTGTGTGTATTCTACATCTGAAATAAAAATAAAAATAAAAA
>JBAHZW010000154.1:0-22797 GCA_037132835.1 Colwellia sp.
GCGTTCCTGACTATACTACATCGGCATGAACAACAATGTAATGGGTGATTTTAACAAGTAGAAATGAGCATATTATTAGTGGGATTGATATGACCACACTAAAGGCCAAATAAGTTATGAAGGGATGCAATTTTCTTCTTAAAAAATTGGCACACGGATAAAATAAAAACCTTAAGAAATACCTAAGCTTGATAGTCATTTATTTACCCCTCTATATACGCTACAATGCGCAACTATTTGTCTATTACTGGTCGGCATTAAATCGACTGTTTGCAGAGTTATGTTCGAAACAAATCCAATATTAAGTAAATTAAAAGAAATCCGTAAGCGCGCCAATGCGCTTCGGGGGTACCTTTGACTACGATGTTAAAGCTGAGCGTCTTGTTGAAGTTTCTCGTGAGTTAGAACTCCCTGAAATTTGGAATGAGCCAGAACGTGCTCAAGCCTTAGGGAAAGAGCGCAGTGCCCTAGAAGAAATCGTCAATACCATCGTTGAGCTAGAAACAGGCAGTGAAGATATTGAAAGCTTAGTGGAGTTAGCGGTAGAAGAAAGTGATCAAGAGACCTTTGACGAGGCTGAAATAGAAGCGGCTGCACTTGACGCCGTGTTAGAGAAATTAGAATTTCGTCGAATGTTTTCAGGCGATCACGATACCAATAACTGCTATTTAGATATTCAATCTGGCTCAGGTGGCACCGAAGCACAAGATTGGGCCGAAATGCTCATGCGTATGTACTTACGCTGGGGTGAGGCGCATGGTTATAAAACCGAAGCCATTGAAGTAACAGATGGTGATGTTGCTGGCATTAAAGGTTGTACCATTAAATACACGGGTGAATATGCCTATGGTTGGTTACGCACCGAAACGGGGGTACATCGTTTAGTACGTAAATCACCCTTTGATTCATCGGGTCGCCGTCATACGTCTTTTGCTTCCGCATTTATCTACCCTGAAATAGACGACAATATCAAAATTGATATTAACCCCGCTGATTTACGTATCGATACTTTTCGTGCCTCAGGGGCTGGTGGTCAGCATGTCAACAAAACAGATTCAGCTATTCGTATTACCCATGTGCCAACAGGCGCTGTGGTTGCATGTCAGGCAGATCGTTCTCAGCATAAGAACCGCGCTACCGCGATGAAACTACTGAAAGCAAAGCTGTATGAAATGGAAATGCAAAAACAGAATGAAGGTAAGCAAGCGTTAGAAGACGGTAAATCTGATATCGGGTGGGGCAGTCAAATTCGCTCATACGTATTAGATGATAGCCGCATTAAAGATTTACGAACGGGTATTGAAAATAGAAACACTCAAGCGGTATTAGACGGTGATTTAGATAAGTTTCTAACCGCTAGTTTAAAGTCTGGTTTGTAGTTTTAAACTAAAAACACCCTAATAAAGCCATTGAAAAATTAAAGTTAACATTGAGAAATAAAATGACAGATAAAGCCAAGAATACAGCCGTAGCACAAGATGAAAATAAACTGATTGCTGAGCGCCGTGTAAAGCTTGAAAAAATTCGCTCTAATTGTTCCGCGAATGGTTTTCCTAACGATTTTAATCGTGAACATTTAGCCGCTGATATTCAAGCTGAGCATGGTGAAAAAAGTAAAGAAGAACTTGAAGCGCTACAGCTTACTTATGCTATTGCTGGTCGTGTTATGGCTAAGCGCGGGCCATTTTTAGTGATACAAGACTCTTCAGGTCGTATTCAAGGCTATGCTGAAAAAACCGTGCAAAAAGAAATAAGAGCTAAATGGGGCTCATTAGATATTGGTGATATTGTGGGTATTAGAGGTATTTTACATAAATCAGGTAAAGGTGATCTTTACGTGAATATGAATGAATACTCATTGCTAACCAAGTCATTACGTCCATTACCAGAAAAATTCCATGGTTTGTCAGATCAAGAAACTAAGTATCGTCAGCGTTATATTGATTTAATTATCAATGAAGATACCCGTAATACTTTTAAAATGCGCTCAAAAATTGTGGCGGGTATTCGACACTTCTTAGTTGAACGTGATTTTATGGAAGTTGAAACGCCGATGTTACAAATCATACCGGGTGGCGCAACCGCCAAACCTTTTATGACCCATCATAATACCTTTGATCTTGATATGTACCTACGTATTGCACCAGAGCTTAACTTAAAACGTTTAGTGGTAGGTGGTTTTGAACGTGTCTTTGAAATAAACCGTAGTTTCCGTAATGAAGGTATTTCAACACGCCATAACCCTGAATTTACCATGATTGAATTTTATCAAGCGTATGCTGATTTCAATGATTTGATGAATTTAACCGAAGAAATGTTACGCACTATTGCCCAAGATGTACTAGGTACAACGATGATTCGTAATACCGTTAAAAACAGCGATGGTGAAGTGGTTGAAGAGAAGTTCTATGACTTTGGCCAGCCATTTGCGCGTTTATCTATGGTTGACGCTATCTTAACTTATGGTAAAGACCATCACGCTGCAGCAAGTCTTGATGAAGCGGTATTACGTGACCCAGAAAATAATTTTGATGCAATCAAAGCGATGGCTAAAGCCGTTGGTGTTAAAGAAAGCAGCGCCTCTAAAGTATGGGGCCCAGGTAAGTATATTTGTGAAATTTTTGAAGAAGTGGCTGAGCACTTATTAGATCAGCCTACTTTTATCACTGAATACCCGTGGGAAGTTTCACCACTGGCACGACGTAACGATAACAACCCATTCATTACCGACCGTTTTGAATTTTTTGTTGGAGGTCGTGAATTAGCCAATGGTTTCTCTGAGCTTAATGACGCTGAAGACCAAGCAGCACGCTTTAAGAAACAAGTTGAAGAAAAAGATGCCGGTGACGATGAAGCCATGCACTATGATGCCGATTATATCTGTGCCTTAGAATACGGTTTACCGCCAACGGCAGGTGAAGGTATTGGTATTGACCGTTTAGTGATGTTGTTTACCGATTCACCCACCATTAAAGACGTGATATTGTTTCCACATATGCGTCCTGAAACAGACTAAGCAAGCTATTTAGTGAGTTATTCCCCCGTTAAATAATGCCGGCTAACGCACAATAAAAACCCAAACTTTTGTTTGGGTTTTTTGTTAAATATTATGCCGTGTTTTTTCTTGATTTTGCTCGGGTAACTTTATTGATACGTTTATCTATTTTTTTATTATTCTCATCGTCTTTATCTTGATAAGTTCTTACTTGGTTACGACCATTATATTTGGAAAAATAAAGTGCCTGATCGGCACGGTTAAGCATTTTATCGTATTCAGTTGCTTTATCATTATCAGTCAGACCTATACTTATGGTGATGTTGAGATCATCTGCTATAGCTGAAAAATCATAGTTTTTAATGGTTACTCTGATTAGTTCACAAAAAGTATAAGCTTTTTCTTCATTACTATTTATTAAGAGTGTGAACTCTTCACCGCCCCAACGTGCTAATTTTGCTTGATATGAGCAGTGTTGGACAAGATTTTGCAAGATATTAGCTATGGTTTTAATCACTTGATCACCAATAAGATGTGAATATTCATCGTTAACTTTTTTGAAATGATCAATGTCTAGTAGGGCTATCGTTAATGCTTGTTTATTTACTTTAGCTTTTTCAAAGTCTTCATTACACCAGGCATCAAAAGCACGGCGGTTAGATAAACCGGTGAGTTGGTCATGGTTAGCTTGATAAGAGAATAGCTCAGCTTGTTTTTTTAATTCAATAGTTTGTTGGGCAACTAAGTTTTTCAATTTTATTTGGTTACGCCCCATAGCTCTCACTCTAAAGCGATAAATAGCATATAAAGATAAACAAAAACAAAGTGCCATTAACAATTTAAAAAAGCTTGTTTGCCAATAATAAGGCGTGATAACAAAGTTAATCGCGGCAATATTCTCATGCCATTGACCATGGGGGTACTTAGCGCGCATTTTAAAGGTATAATTTCCAGGGGCTAAATTAGTAAACTCAGTAAAGGCTTGGTGGTTTTTATTTTTCCATTGATTTTCAAAGCCAATTAATTGAGTTTGATAAACAATATCTTCAGCCATCAAAAAACCTAAACCAGCATAATGAATGGTGATGTGTGATGCTCCTTTAGGTAAGGTTACTTTGGATGAAATAGGGTAAGATTTACCATCTACATCGAACTGCTCTATAACGACTGGCAGTGTCGTTTCAACGATGCGTTGCAATCTTTCATGATTAATATGGCTAACACCTTTTGCGGTAGCGATCCAGACACTGCCATCATGATGAAGTGTGGCTGCAGGTGTCGAGCCACCATTAGTTTGTGAATTTAACAGGCCAACGCCTTCGGCAAATAATTTATAATCAACAACGTTGCTTTTTCCTTGCATAACATTATTGATTTGCTCTCTAGAAATGCTTATTACTCCACGATTGCTACTTAGCCAAAAAGTATTGTGATTGTCGATAACAATTTGAAATATTTTGTCTACCGGTAGGCCATTTTCTTTGCTGATAGCGCTCATTTTATCCGTCGTTAGATTAATATGAATGAGCCCTCTATCGGTTGCTATCCAAACAGAGTTTGGTTCAATATGAAAGCCAAAGGTATATTGAACATCAAATTTATCATCAAGGTGGTAAATTTGAAGCGTACCGTTACTGTAGGTAGAGATACCGTCTCCCGTACCAATCCATATTTTACCAAGGCTATCTTCGGCCAGTGCTATAATGAAACTGGAGGGTAAGCCACTTTGCTCATCAAATACTTTTATGGTTTTATCCGGTGATATTTTTACCAAGCCTGAAGCGGTGCCAAACCAAAGGTTTTTAGTTGAGTCTTCTAGAATACTTCTGATTTCATTACTGGGTAAACCTTGCTCTGTTGTCATAAACGGCTGTAATTCATTGTCGGTGACAATATACACCCCTTGATTATAGGTCCCCACTAACACTCGCTTTGTTGACGTTTCTGCTAAACTCAACACAGAAACTTGCTCATTGCCATGCGCTATTTTGATGGTGTTAATTAAATCATCTTGAATCTTATTGAGCCCTTTACTGTTACCAACCCACAAGCTGTCATTTGAATGAGATAATACAGTTCGAATATAATTGCCCGATAATCCTTGTTTAGTCGTTAGTGTGATAAAGGGGGCTTCTCTTAAGCGAGATAAGCCGCTAGTGGTACCAATCCAAATACTTTCTTCTTTATCTTGGTAAAGCGAAGAAATTTTATTATTGGGTAAACCATTACTGCTATCTAATTGTTCTAGCTTATTTCCATCGAGCCTAAAAATGCCATGATTATTTGTACCTAGCCAAATATTGTCACTAATATCTTGCAACAGGCAGTTAATATTTTTGTTGGTGAGTTGTTGATGTAAGGGCTGGAAAAATCCACCTTCTAGCTTATAAGCCCCTTGTTGTGTACCAACGATAAGTTGCTGCTCTTTCGTGAATAAAATGCTATGAACGGGGGTGTTTGGTAAACCATCATTTTTATCAAAATGACGGACTAAGGTTTTGTTTGTTACCGAGAATAGACCTTTATTAGTGGCTGTCCAAATGGTGCCTTCGCTATCTTGTACTATTTTATAGGCGCGAACATTATTAATAATAACGGTATCTTGTTGACTGTCTTTTTTTCGGTAAACTAATCCTTTACCTTCTAATGCTAACCATAAATTATTATTGCTATCGTATATAGCGTGGTTGATCATGGTTGCAGCAGAAGGTTTTGGGAACCACTTATTGTTGCTACGCTCTGATAGACCACCACGGGCACCTGCTACCAGTAAATTACCTTGCTGAGTTGATGTTAAGCTTCTAATTGCTGAGTCAGGGAGGCCCATTTTTGAACCGCGGGTAAATACTTTAAATTGTCTGCCATTAAAGCGCGCTAAACCTCCCCAAGTTCCAATCCAAAGATAGCCATCGGTCGTTTGTGAGATGGCATTAATACCGTTATGGGGCAGACCATCGTGTGTATTCCATGTTTGACTATAATAAGCGGATAAAGGCAGTGTTTTCTCAACGGTTGAAATGTGAACAGAGTAGGCAGGAAAACAGTTGAGTAAAAAATAAAGTGATAAAAATTTAATGGTGATTGATAAATACTTCACTAGTGATAATCCCTAACAGCATCGTTACCTTAATGAAAAACTATTTTTTGTTAACTTTTAAGTAGGTAATGTGAATGTACAAGATAACATAGTAACATTACCAACATTACCAACATTACCAAAAATAACAACAATAACAACAATAAACTAAATTAATGAGGATTATTCATGAGTGTTTCAAGAGGCGGCTTTAGCTCGCGCTTTGGCTTTATTATGGCCGCGGCAGGATCGGCTGTTGGTTTAGGTAATATCTGGGGTTTTCCTACCCAAACAGCGAACAATGGTGGTGCTGCTTTTGTTCTCGTCTATTTGGTACTGGCTTTTTTCCTAGCTTACCCCGCGTTTATGGCCGAGCTATTAATTGGTCGATATGGGCAAGCCAATGCCGTTAGCAGTATGCAAAAAATCGCGCGTAATAGCTGGCAAAAACACTTTGCTTTTCTGATTGGTTTTGGTGGCGTTATTTGTGCCGCACTTATTTTGAGCTTTTACGCTATCATCGCTGGTTGGATGATGTCTTATGCTATTGAGCCTATGGCAAAATTATCAGGCTTAACAGAAGAGGCTAATTGGTTGATAAACCAATCGTTATCAAGAAATATAACTTTCACCGTACTTTTTATCGGCTTAACTATTTTTATCATTCGCCGTGGTGTTGAACAAGGTATTGAAAAATGGTCAAAACGTTTGATGCCAATGTTAATTATATTACTGGTTTTGTTGATCATTTATGTCTTTACCCTTGAGGGAGCAAAAACAGGGTTAATTGCCTATTTAAAGCCTGATTTTGCTCGGGTATTGGAACCAGACCTATTAATCAGTGCACTCGGACAGGCTTTTTTCTCTTTATCACTGGGCACTAGTGTCATGATTGTTTACGGTTCATATATTGCGAAAAAAGAAAATTTAGTGACTCTCGGTGCGCAAGTCACTTTAATTGATGTCTCTATTGCCTTTTTAGCGGGCTTGTTAATTATTCCTGCTATGTATGTTGCTCAAGCGCAAGGCATAGTCATATTTGCTGAAGACGGTAGCTTAATTTCAGGTTCAAGTCTGGTCTTTACCGTATTGCCAGCGCTATTTTCTAGTATGGGCTCTGTGGGTTTTTTTGTTGCTTTTTGTTTTTTTGTTTTGATGTCGATAGCGGCATTAACCTCATCAATTTCAATGCTTGAAGGACCTGTGTCTTATACGGTTGAACGTCATGGCATACCAAGAGAAAAAGCAACAACCGCTATTGGTTTAGCGATATTAATACTGAGTATTATTATTGTGGTTAACTTATCATGGATGTTAGATTTTATCGCGATATTATCAACGCAATATGGTCAGCCCATTATTGCTATGTTGTGCTGTGTATTTGTTGGTTGGATATGGTATAGAAGTGATATTTTGGCAGAAATTAAGCAAGGCAATGAAGCGGTTGAACACGGATTTTTTTGGAAAATTTGGCCTTGGTATACCAAGTTTGTCTGCCCTACCGCTATCGCCTTAGTTTTTTTACATTCATTGTAAATCCGTAAAGAAGTGAAGTTGCTCAAGCACTCTAAAATAGGCCTCTTGATTGATAATGGGTATAGTAGGTTCGGAATGATTAACTTAAAGCTTTGGCCAGTTTAACTGCCAAGGTTTTTTTATGATTGTTAATTGCTCAGTAACATTTTTATCAACAAAGTGTTCACCACTGCTTGGTGGGCAGATATATTCAAAGGACTCACCTAAATAATTAAAACGTAATGCATAGGCATGTAAATAACCTCTGTCTGCTTGAGATTGTGTGTAATAGCGAGAGTCCCCTACAATAGGCGCAGCTATGCTTGCCAGAGCAACTCGTAATTGATGGGTTTTTCCAGAATGAGGTTTAAGCAGATATAACCGCTGTTTGTTAGGAAGGTGGTATGAATAAAACTGTGTAATTGCCGGGTTCTCCATGCTGCGTAATAACTTAAACATGCCGCGACGACTTTTAGCCATATCACCTTTAATTAAACCTTGCTTTTTTGTCGGTTTTTTATCACTAATAGCAAGGTAATATTTTTCTATATCGTGCTCATTAAAAAGCTGACCAAAGGCTTGCGCGCAAGCTAAGTTTTTAGCAAAGATGACCAAACCCGAGGTCATTTTATCTAATCGGTGTACTGGGTAAAGTTCAGCGTTATTCTCTTGTGTCTTCAGTTTTTTTTGTACTTGACGCTTTACCAAAGAATGCAGGCCTGCTCCTAAGGCACCCTCGTCATGAAAGTTAACACCAGGTTTTTTATCAATAACAATAAAATTAGGGTGTTCTGCAATAATGTTAAACATTTAAATTAGCCGATAATTCATTATGTTTGCTATGATAATTCAAACGATTATCTTTTACCTTTATTACTGGATGTTATTTTGAAAAAATATTTTCTAAACAGCCTCACCACGCAAGCCCTTCGTAAATTGAGCGTTACTGCAATAACCGCGAGTACGGTTTTATTATTTGCTTGTACTAGCCAAGAGTCGATAAAAGTTCCATTGGGTATTACTTTAGTGGAAACGGTAACGGCACAGCCAGATATCATTAACATCCCCTTTAAAAAATATAAGCTAGATAATGGTTTGACGGTGATTTTACATCAAGATCATTCAGATCCTTTAGTGCATGTTGACTTAACCTACCATGTGGGCTCCGCACGTGAACAATTAGGGAAGTCAGGTTTTGCGCATTTTTTTGAGCATATGATGTTTCAAGGATCGAAAAATGTTGCCGATGAACAGCACTTCAAAGTGGTTACCCAAAGTGGTGGCACGCTAAATGGCACAACAAACGCTGACCGAACGAATTATTTTGAAACAGTGCCTAACAATCAATTAGAAAAAATGTTATGGCTTGAGTCAGACCGTATGGGCTTTTTATTAGCGGCTATTACCACTGAAAAGTTTGAAATACAACGAGCAACGGTAAAAAATGAACGCGGTCAAAATGTTGATAATCGCCCTTATGGCCGGTTAAATGAAACCGTGAATCAAATGATTTTCCCACGAGAACACCCCTATTCATGGCCAACAATAGGTTATATGTCGGATCTTAATCGCGTCACAGTGACCGATTTGAAAGCGTTTTTCTCTCGATGGTATGGCCCCAATAATGCGGTGTTAACCATTGGTGGTGATCTTGATGAAACACAAACGCTAGCATGGGTGAATAAGTACTTTGGTGATTTAAATGCTGGGCCTGCGGTGGAAAATATCGTTAAGACGCCAGTAACACTTAGCGATAATCGTTATTATTCGTTTACTGATAATGTTTCGCTTCCACTGCTTTATATCAGTTTTCCCACTGTTTATGGTATGCATGAAGATGAACCTGCTTTGGATGTTCTAGCTAATATTTTAGGGAATGGTCCAACGTCATTACTTTATAAAAATTTAGTTAAATCAGGTGTCGCCGTGCAAGCCAGTGCGAGCCATCCTTGTCGTGAGCTTGCTTGTCAAATGAACTTCTATGCATTACCTAACCCACAGCAGGGCTTGTCATTAGCAAAAATAGAAAAGGTGATTAATGACACCTTAGTTGAATTTGAGGAACGCGGTGTTAATGATGATGATTTATTAAAAACGAAAGTCTCTATTGAAACAGGTGCTATTTATGGTTTGCAAAGTGTTTCGGGTAAAGTCTCTAATTTAGCACATTATCAAACAATGCTTGGTAATGCCAATTACACCGAACAACAAATCTCCCGTTATAATCAAGTAAGCAAAGCGGATGTAATGCGTGTTTTTAAACAATATATTAAAGGCAAAGGGGCGGCGGTGTTATCGATAGTTCCTCATGGGCAAGAAAGCTTGATCGCTCAAGCCAACAACTTTACTTTGCCTGAGGTGAACAATCCACCCGTGCTTGCCGATCTTGACACGCCGATTATGAAAAATACCAGTGATTTTGATCGCAGTGTAATGCCAAAGTCGGGTGAACCCCCCGTTGTCAGAGTGCCGCGTTTATGGCGTAAAACTTTTGCTAACGGCATTGAAATTATTGCGACTAAAAATACTGAAACCCCAACAGTCAGCCTATTATTAAGCCTTGAAGGTGGGGTGTTACTTGATTCAGTCGATAAAGCTGGCTTAGCAAGTTTAACCGCGAGCTTGATGAATGAAGGAACCAAGGTACACAGTAAAGAGCAGCTTTCGAATGAACTCGCCATTTTGGGGAGTAATATCTCTATCGGTGCTCGTGGTCGTAATACCTACATTAAAGTGAACAGCTTAGTGAGAAACCTTGATGAAACCTTAGCCTTAATGAATGAGATGATGTTTAAGCCAGCGTTTACACAAGAGGATTTTGATAGAGTTAAAAACCAACTAATACAAGGTTTAGAACAAGGCAATAAAGATGCGCGCACCCTAGCGAGCAAAGCCTTAAAACAAGTGACCTATGGTGAAAATAATCGTTTTGGTTTACCTGATAGCGGTACAGTTGCTACCGTCTCGGCAATAACGCTTGCTGATGTTAAGCATTTTTATCAAACCTATTTCTCTCCCACTAAAGCGAGTTTAGTTGTTGTTGGTGATATTGATAAAACTGAATTTTTGAAAAAACTATGGCTATTAAAGTCCTGGCAGGGTAGTGATTATAGTATCAAAGGAAATTACACCTTCCCTGAGGTCACGCCAAACAAGCTATACTTTGTTGACCTCCCTAATGCCAGTCAATCGGTGATTAGTTTATCGCGTAGGGCGATGATTTATGATGCGACAGGGGAGCACTTTAAGGCCACCTTAATGAATTATCCTTTGGGTAGTGCGTTTAATAGCCGTATTAATTTAAATTTACGTGAAGATAAAGGTTATACCTACGGTGCTTCAAGTTATTATTCTTCAGGAAAAACACTGGGCCGTTATAGTGCCAGTGCCAGCGTTAAAAAAGAGCATACCTATGATTCCATCAACGAAATAGAAAAAGAACTGAAGCACTACCAACAAGAAGGATTAACAGACTCTGAAGTTACCTTTATGCGTCAAGCCATTTCACAAAGTGAAGCGCTTAGCTTTGAAACACCGAGTCAAAAAAGTGGTTTCTTAAGACAGTTGTTACAGTTTAATTTACCGATTAACTATGGTGAGCAGCAAAGTGACATCATTTCGACTATAAGTCTGGAAGAGTTAAATAAGATTGCCGCAAAAGAATTAGCTAAGCCTATGCAATGGATTGTTGTTGGTGACGGTCAAGTAATTAGATCACAATTAGAAAAGCTGAATGTTGAGGTGGTTGAACTAGTGCTGGCCAAATAAAAGAACATGCCTATGCACTTGGCTCAGGATCGTCATCCCCGTGGTGTTTTAATCGGGGATCCCGTCTCTAAAGAGCAATGGATCTTCGATGAGAGACTTCGAAGATGACGCTTACAAAGAGCTCCTGAGTAAACTACATAGGCATGTAAAAGTATTGGTCAACAGTATAAAACTGAATTAATCAAAAATAATTAATAAAACAGAATTAATGCTTAGCCATTGAAAACAATTAAAAGCCCCTTATTTATACCTATTATAAAGGGCTTTTTCTTTTAGAACATTTACTCGCTACATAGTTATGAAGCTCATTATTGGCCTTATTTACTATCGATAGGAATTAATTTGACACTTTTATTCACTGATTATATTGAAGCCTTTAGCCAAGATGAAAACTTAGCCGCTGTTAGTGGCATAGGGCGAGGTATAGAGCGAGAAGCATTACGCATATTACCTGAGGGTAAGTTATCGGAAAAAAGCCATTACCACCAACTGGGCTCTGCACTGACTCATGCTCAAATCACTACCGACTATTCTGAGACCTTACTTGAGTTTATAACCCCAGTAAGCCACTCCCCAGAGCAAGCCATTGCTCAACTGCAAGACATACAAAAATATACCTTTGACAATATTGAAGGCGAGCTGTTATGGCCTATGAGTATGCCTTGTTTTGTTTTTGATGCTGAAAAAATACCCTTGGCACAATACGGTAGCTCAAACATTGGCAAAATGAAGACGGTATACCGTCAAGGATTGAAAAACCGTTACGGCTCGATGATGCAAGTGATTTCAGGTATTCACTTTAATTTTTCATTTTCACAAGACTTTTGGCAGGTACAGAGAAAGCTACACAGCATAACCGGTGTAAAAGATTTACCCTTAAATGATTTTATTTCAGAGCGCTATTTTTCTATCTTAAGAAATTACAAACGTTTTTGTTGGTTAATTCCTTATTTGTATGGCAGTTCTCCCGCCATTTGTAGCTCATTCTTACAAGGCAAAGAACACAAGTTACCCTTTGAAAAATCTCGTCACGGAACGTTATATTTAGAGCATGCAACGTCGTTGCGTATGAGTGATTTAGGTTATACCAGCGCTGAACAATCATCGTTGAAAATTTGTTATAACAATTTGACCGATTATGTTGACGGTGTACAGCAGGCAATAAAACTAAAGTCTAAAAGCTTTGCACATATCGGGGTAAAGGTCGATGGTGAATACCAACAACTTAACGATAATGTCCTGCAAATTGAAAATGAATTGTATGCACCTATTCGCCCTAAACGTGTGGCTAAGTCGGGTGAGAAACCTTCGGTAGCATTGGGTGAACGTGGTGTTGAATACATTGAAGTAAGAGCACTTGATGTAAACCCTTTTTCCGATACGGGTATCAGCCTTGAGCAAGTTCACTTTTTAGATATATTCCTCAATTATTGTGCTTTTGTTGATAATGATGATTTAGATTGTGCCGCACAAAAAATTCATGAAACTAATATGAATGAGGTCGTACTACGTGGTCGTGATCCCACCTTATTATTATCTGACCGCAACAGCAAAGGAGAGATTAGTTTAAAATCTATTAGCTCTTGGGGTAATGAGGTCTTTGTACAGCTGCAGCAAGTAGCAGACTTATTAGACAAGGCTTATGGCACAACTCAATACAATGAAGCCATTGTGCGTGAACAAGCTAAAATTAATGACGCTAATTTAACGCCATCAGCTCAGTTACTTACTATTATTAAAGAGCAATGTTTATCCCAATTTGCCTTAGATAAAGCGATTCAATACCAACAGCAAGCGAAAGGGCGTGATTATCAATTTTATCATCAAAGCTTTTTTGATGAAAGTGTCCCTGCATCTCATCAAGCACAAGCAGATATAGAAGCGAGTGACGAACTTACTTTTGATGATTTCTTAACCGACTACTTTTCGTAGCAATAAATTTATATTGGAAAAAAATCAAAAAAAAACGCGTCAATAAGACGCGCTGAATTATCTAAGAAATCACTTAAATAAGGTGGGACTAATCTATAAGGTGAGACTAATCAATAAGGTGAAACTAATCTAGGGAAGAATGTTTCACACATTATGACCGCCTCTTTAGAAAAAAGTTCATTTTATTTAACAATATTTAACAATGTTTAACAATATTTACATCAATAAAGTGAACTTGCATGCTGTAGGGCTATGTTGAATTAATCTTGATTTATCTAAAGGTAGGTTACATTGATATGCCGTTAATCATCTGCCCAAAGTATAATGCAGCCAATACCATTTTTTACATGCCTATGCACTTGGCTCAGGATCGTCATCCCCGTGGTGTTTTAATCGAGGTTCCAGTTTCTAAAGCGTAATGGATCTTCGATGAGAGACTTCGAAGATGACGCTTATAAAGCGTTCCTGAGTATACTACATAGGCATGATTTTTTAAGGTTTGGATAATTGCTTAACCGGTTATTCTGCGTAGCAAGATTAGATTGGAAAACAGGCAAAAAAAAGCACATCAATAAGATGCGCTGAATTATCTAAGTAATCACTTAAATTAAGGTGAAACTAATCCAGGGAAGAATGTTTCAAATGTTATGACCCCCTCTTTAGAAGTAAGTTCATTTTATTGACAATATTTTATCAATAAAATGCAGTCGTAGTCTGTCTGACTATATTGAGCTCATCTTGATTTATTTAAAGGCAGATCAGATTCATTTGTTGCGAATGATGCTCTGCTGAAGGTTGTTGATTCAAAATAATAATTTTATAAGTAAGAACTGCCATTAACGTACCGTTTCTGGCATTATAAAGACCCAATTACAATAATCATTATTTTTATGTCTTCATGTAAAACAATTCTATTAATCGCTGTGAGTGTATTTTTGCTAGCCAGTTGCGCTACTCCGCCACCGAAAAACCCTGAGAATTTATGTGCAATTTTTCGTGAGCATAGTGATTGGTACTTTGCTGCTAGAGATGCCCGTGAGCGCTGGGGCGTGCCTATTCATGTACCTATGAGCATGATGTATCAAGAAAGTTCATTCCGTCATGATGCAATCCCTCCGAGGAAGTATCTGCTTGGCTTTATCCCTTGGGGAAGGATAAGTACGGCATATGGCTATTCTCAAGCTAAAACAATGACCTGGAAAGACTATATTAGGGAAACAGGTAATTCAGGCGCGGATCGTGAGGATTTTGATGATGCAATAGATTTTATGGGCTGGTTTATTTTTAAAACCCAAAAAATGAATGGTGTCTCTAAGTGGGATGCTTATAACCAGTATTTAAATTATCATGAAGGTTGGGGTGGCTTTAAGCATAAAAGTTATAAAAGGAAACCTTGGTTGGTGAAAGTTTCTAGGATTGTGGATAATCGTGCTCGAAGATACAGTAGTCAGCTAAAGAGTTGTGAAGAAGACTTGAATCACGGTTGGTTGTGGCGGTTGTTTTTTGGCTAAACTGAATAAGCTATTTAAGCTCTACTTTTTCAACGGCTGGATGTATTGAATAATATGACAAAGGCATAAATCTTGCCAACATGCTCTTTTTAAAATAAAAAACTTTCAAAGCTAGCTGCGATAATAGCTACAAGAAAAGCCAGTTTTTTAATTGAAAATAGTGAAAAAAAAAAGCCTCTTTTTGTTAAATAGTAGTTGAATTAATAAAACTCAGCTGCTGATAGGGTTGGCAATTGTTATCCACAGAAATTGTGGAAATCTAAAGAGGCTTATTGCACCTTCTCAATCTGTGGATAACTTTGTGGTTAACTTTGTTACGTTTCGTTATTATTCTTCCTGCGTATCATTGATAAAATGTTCAGGCATAACGCGTACCAATTTTATCATATTACCTGCTACCTCAATGATTTCAATAGGGTAGCCTGATATACGTACGCTGATATTACTTTTTGGTATCTCTTCCAAGTATTCAATAATCAAGCCGTTAAGTGTTTTAGGGCCATCTGTGGGCAATTGCCATGACATCTCTTTATTAATGTCTCGAATATTCGCACTTCCGTCCACTAAGTAGCTGCCATCAGGCTGCAATTTAACCTCATCACTGGCCGTAGGCGTCATCGTTGTCGTAAAGTCACCTACTATTTCTTCGAGGATATCTTCTAAGGTCACTAAGCCTTGAATATCGCCGTACTCATCAACAACTAAGCCTAATCGTTCTTTAGCATGTTGAAATTTAAGCAACTGAATATTAAGGGGGGTGCCTTCGGGAATAAAATATAATTCACGTACAACTCTAAGTAATGATGCTTTAGTGAATTGGCTCTTTGATAAGATTTTTAATGCGTCACGGGCGTGAATGTAGCCAACAACATCATCGATGTTATCACGATAAAGTAAGACGCGAGTATGGTTGGCTTGAGTTAACTGTTTCTGAATTTTTTTCCAGTTATCGTTAACATCAATGCCCACTAAATCACTACGGGGGATCATAATATCTTCGACGAAAACTTTTGCTAAGTCTAAAATACTCACTAACATGTCTTGATCACGTTGATGCAATAAAGAGCTGGATTCGTTAACGACTGTTTTTAACTCTTCATTGCTAAGGCTATGTTGCTCCCTTTGCTCAGCATTGATACCTAAAATCATTAAAATGCCATTAGTGATCCAGTTAACAATAACCACTAGAGGCAAGAGTAGCTTCAATAATAACGTTAAGATTATTGAGCTTGGGAAGGCTATTTTTTCTGGGTATAAGGCTGCTAATGTCTTTGGCGTGACTTCAGCAAAGATCAAAATGACCAAGGTCAAGGCTATCGTTGCGATCAAAATCCCCATATCCCCGAATAAGCGTAAACCTATCACCGTTGCAATAGCCGATGCGGCGATATTAACTAGGTTATTTCCAATTAGAATTAAACCAATAAGGCGATCTGGGCGTGCCAGTAGTTTACTGACGCGCTTAGCCCCCTTGTGTTTTTGTTTTTCGAGATGGCGTAATCGATACCTGTTCAATGACATCATGCCGGTTTCAGAGCCTGAAAAATAGGCCGAAATAACGATTAATATGCCCAAGATGGTAAAAAGCATCTGGGTAGATATACTGTCCAAAAAGGATATTCCTCTTATAAGATATAAAAATTAGTCAACACGATAAGCGCGTATCAGCAGTGTAATTTCTGTAGGGTTATGTGGGCTTTATTTATAAAATAAATTCTTTAACGAAACGGCTACCAAAGTATGCCAAAGTCAGTAAAACACTAGCACTAAACAGAGGTATTAATACGCGGTGACCACGCCAACCTTTGTTAAAATGTCCCCAAAGAATTAGGCTGTAAATAGTAAGGGAGAGTAATGAAAATACTGTTTTATGAGCTTTCTCTTTGGCTAAAAAGCCATCTAAAAAAGTAAGACCAATCATTTGGCTTATAAATAGAATCGTTGTGCCTAAGGCTAAAATTGCGAACAGTTGTTTTTCCACCTGCATAAGTGGTGGCAAATGGGCCACAGCGGTTAAATTCTTACGCTTAAGTTTTGCATTGATATAAGTGACTTGAAAAGCAAATAAAGTGGCAATAATCAGGATGGAATAGGCAATCAAAGCGAAACTTACATGACAGAGCAAAATGATTTTTTCAACTTTTAATGGAATTGAATCTATTGGCGGAAGGAAAATTATCACTACTTGCCATAAGCCAGCAAAACCATACACTACAGGCAAGAGTAGACTTACTTTAAAACGTACTGCCACCAGTGTTACCGTGATGGTGATAATAAGAGTGACCAATGAAATAACATTGGGTAAGTTAAAGTTTATGCTGTCGTGGGAAAAGAATAAGAGTGTATCGTTGAAAGTATGCACAACAATAGCGGTAATGGCCAAGCCTAACACTAAGATATTATTAGGGCCTTTAGGATGAAATAAGCGAGTGACAATTGCCAGCGTAGCGAGTATATAAAATAAGAAAGCTACACTTGAGCCTATAACCAAAAAATCCACTTAAAACCCCAAAGCATCAAAATCTGAGCATTAAAAAATTTATTCTACCAGATAAAGTCGGTAGCGCCATCTGATTAGTATAAAGTTAATAAGCGCCTTAATGGTTTTATCGATAAAAAGGTAATGAGCCCAGCGCAGCTTAACCCAAACCATTTTGGTAAAAGCTCATGGCTATGCTTCATTTGCTCACTAATGTCGATGTCATAAAAGTTAAGAGAAAAATCTAACAGTAAGGCAAAAAAAATAGCGCTAAATGCGACGCCAAGTAAGTAACGAACGAGCACCGCGCGGCCCATTTCATTACGGATAACACCTAAGGTTGAAATGTTAGTGGCAGGTCCAGCCATCATAAAAACTAATGCGGTACCTGGAGATAACCCTGCCATAATAAAGCCTGCAGCAATGGGCGTTGAAGCGGTGGCACAAATATACATGGGCATTGAAATTAAAATCATCAGTAGCATCCCAGGTAGACCACTACCGTAACTTAATAAAAACTCTTCCGGTATAAAAGTGCGGACAAGTGCAGCAAAGATGAGGCCGATTAACAGCCAAATGATTATATCGTCAATAAGTTTAGTCGCAGCGTAATAAATACCTTGCTTGGTTTTAGTTATAAACGCGTTATCTTTTTTAGTTATTATTGTTTTTTCTTTGCTCGCGCAACATGATGAGGTACTTTTAGCCGCCTCTTCAGTGTGTATCGCTTTTTTACTGCCACAACATCCCGCTTTATCATCTTGCTTATGAGGTGATTTGATATCTTCTTCTTTTACGGTTGCTACCCATAAACCAGTAATGATGGCCGACATAATCGCCGCAAACGGTCGGTAAATAGCAAAAATAGGTCCGAGTAAGGCGTAAGAGACTGAAACTGAATCAATGCCCGTTTCAGGCGTTGCCACTAAAAAAGAGGAGGTGGCTGAAGCTGAAGCACCGCTACGTCTTAATTCTGTGGCAACAGGGATAACCCCACACGAGCATAATGGTAGTGGTGCACCAATCAGTGCCGCCTTTATAATGGCCAACTTACCTTGACCTAAATGTTTACTTAATATATTACTAGGCACCCATGCTTTCATTAGCCCTGCGATTAGCAAACCTAATAATAGCCAAGGGCTAGCCTCGGCGCTAAGATCTAAAAAATTTATCGCTAAAGCGGTTATCTGTTCCATAATTACCTACATTAATGACTTACGTGAATACAGCACTTAAAAGACTCTTTTACTACTGTAACACGCTAACCTTTCTCCTCGCATGATAACTTTGCTATATATACTCTCTTATAACGACTAAATTACCTGCGGGAGCATCTGCTGTCGCATCTTAGGGAGATTTGGGTATAATAGCAGCATTCACCTTATTATTTAGCTGCTAGAGTATTTCATGTTTGACAACCTTTCCGATCGCTTAAGTAAAACGCTTAAAAACATTAGTGGCCGTGGCCGTTTAACCGAAGACAATATTAAAGAGACTTTACGTGAAGTTCGCATGGCATTGCTTGAGGCCGACGTCGCCTTACCGGTAGTTCGCGAATTTGTTAGCAAAGTAAAAGAACAAGCACTTGGTGCAGACGTTTCTAAAAGCCTCAGCCCAGGACAAGTTTTTGTCAAAATCGTACAGAAAGAACTTGAAGCTGCGATGGGCGAAGTGAATGAAGGCCTAGATTTAAGAGCCGCGCCGCCTGCTGTTGTGTTAATGGCGGGTTTACAAGGGGCAGGTAAAACTACCTCTGTTGCCAAATTAGCAAAATTTTTAACAGAAAGAGAAAAGAAAAAGGTACTCGTTGTCAGTGTCGATGTCTATCGCCCTGCGGCCATCAAGCAGCTTGAAACATTAGCGAATGAAATCAACGTGGCCTTTTTTCCCAGTGATATTAAGCAAAAGCCCATTGATATAGCAAAAGCGGCAATTGATCACGCCAAGAAAAAATTCTTTGATGTGCTCATTGTTGATACGGCTGGTCGATTACATATTGATGAGGGCATGATGGCTGAGATCCAGCAGCTTCATGCGGCAATCAACCCCATTGAAACCTTATTTACTGTCGATGCCATGACAGGTCAAGATGCAGCCAATGTCGCTAAAGCCTTCAATGATGCGTTACCGTTAACCGGTATCATCTTAACTAAAACCGATGGTGATGCTCGCGGTGGTGCGGCATTATCAATTCGCCACATTACCGGCAAACCGATTAAGTTTATGGGGGTTGGTGAAAAAATTGAAGCGTTAGAGCCGTTCCACCCTGATCGTATTGCCTCACGCATATTAGGTATGGGTGATGTGCTTTCGCTTGTTGAAGAAATAGAACAAAAAGTAGATAGACAGCAAGCTGAAAAATTAACAAGAAAAATGAAAAGCGGACAAGGTTTTAATTTAGAAGACTTCCGTGATCAGCTGCGCCAAATGAAGAACATGGGTGGCATGATGGGCATGATGGATAAATTACCGGGCATGGGCAATATGTCGAGTAAAATTAAAGATCAGATGGATGATAAAATCACCGTACAAATGGAAGCTATTATTAACTCAATGACTCCAGGGGAGCGTGAACGCCCTGACGTTATTAAAGGTTCGCGCAAGCGTAGAATTGCTAATGGCTCAGGTACACAAATTCAAGACGTGAATAAATTGCTCAAACAATTTACCCAAATGCAAAAAATGATGAAAAAAATGTCGGGTAAAGGCGGCATGAAAAAAATGATGCGTAGCATGCAAGGCATGATGCCTCCCGGCGGTGGTGGTATGGGTGGTGGCGGAATGTTCCGCCGTTAATCGACTCTTTAGCGCTTCTCCTTAGGGGGAGTTAAAACGCTTAGAGAAATACCATAGCTTTCAATCAATGTTTTCTTCTGCACTTATTTGAGGCGCGTATAATTTTCGCTAAGTGATCAATTAATTAGCCCAATGGGTATTAGCCACCATTAAACTGCACACATAGATAAATAAAGCTTGTAAAAATCGCCCAAAAGCGTAGAATACGCGAGCTTTTCTGTCGCTTGTCGATGGGAAGTGTCTGGAAAATCCGTTTAACACTTAACATATATAGAGGACGATATGGTTACCATTCGTTTAGCTCGTGGTGGCGCTAAAAAGCGTCCATTCTATCAGGTTGTTGTTGCAGATAGCCGTAACTCTCGCGATGGTCGTTTCATCGAGAAAGTTGGTTTCTTTAACCCGACAGCACAAGGTCAAGCTGAAAAATTACGCTTAGATCTAGACCGTATTACCCATTGGGTAGGTCAAGGTGCGACAGTATCTGATCGTGTGGCTAAGTTAGTTAAAGACGCACAAGCTGCGGCTTGATTGTTTCTTTAGTAAAGCTTAGTAGGTATTAGG
The DNA here is from genome assembly GCA_037132835.1 of Colwellia sp. Lineage (GTDB taxonomy): Bacteria > Pseudomonadota > Gammaproteobacteria > Enterobacterales > Alteromonadaceae > Colwellia. The sequence continues at coordinate 20,637 of JBAHZW010000154.1, forward strand.
AGAACTTTGTGAGTAAAGAACAACAAATAATCTTAGGTAAAGTAGGCGCTGTTTACGGTATCAAAGGTTGGCTGAAAATTCATTCATTCACGGGAGAAACCGAGGCCATACTTGACTATTTTCCTTGGTCATTAAAATTAGGGAATAAGACACAAACAGTTGAAATAACTGATTGGCGCAAGCATAACAAAGGCCTAATTGTGAAAGTGGCTGGTATTGATGATCGCGATGTTGCACAAACATTAGTCGGCTCAGAAGTATTAACCCGTGAAGCAGCGTTGCCAAATTTACCGCAAGGTGATTTTTATTGGCGCGATTTAATAGGTATGTCTGTAGTGACTAACAAGGGTTACGACCTAGGTGTAGTTGCAGACATGATGGAAACTGGCGCTAATGATGTACTGGTTGTGAAAGCTAACTTAAATGATGGCTTTAGTAAAAAAGAGCGGTTAATCCCTTATCTTTTTGAACAAGTAATTGAGTCTGTTAGCATTGAAAATAAACAAATTTGTGTTGACTGGGATCCAGGTTTTTAACTTGTGACTAGCACTGTCTCTGCTAAAGAGAATAACAAATTGTGGATTGGGGTTGTCAGCCTTTTTCCCGAAATGTTTAATGCTATCACGGAGTTTGGTGTAACAGGTCGAGCGATTCGTAATGGGCTTATTGAGTTTCAGTTATGGAACCCAAGAGATTTTACCCATGATAAACATCGTACCGTTGATGATCGTCCTTATGGCGGTGGTCCGGGCATGTTAATGATGGTACAACCCTTACGTGATGCAATACAGGCGGCAAGAAAAGCCGCAAGTAAAGCTGCGCAAGACGCTGGTGATACTGACAGTCATGTCAAAGTCATTTACCTGTCTCCGCAAGGACGAAAACTTGATCAACAAGGCGTACGTGAATTAGCACAACATAACCGACTCGTTTTTATTGCGGGACGATATGAAGGCATTGACGAGCGATTAATCGCGTCAGATATTGACGAAGAATGGTCGGTTGGAGATTACATTTTAAGTGGTGGTGAACTCCCCGCGATGAATGTAATAGATGCAGTAGCACGCTTAGTGCCAGGCGTATTAGGACATAAAGAATCAGCAGAGCAGGACTCCTTCTCTAACGGTTTATTAGACTGCCCTCATTATACTCGGCCAGAAGTACTAACAACTCCTCAGGGAGATGAAATGTCAGTACCTAAAGTGTTGCTCAGTGGTAATCATGAACACATACGCTTATGGCGACAAGAGCAATCTTTGCTTAGAACGTGGACTAGAAGACCCGAATTATTACATAACCTAGCTCTGACAGCTGAGCAGGAAAAATCACTTGTTTTAATTAAGAAACAAGTAAATAAAACCACTTAGACTGTGCACACTAGGAAGAAGGTATTATGAGTAAAATTATTGAAATGCTCGAACAAGAGCAATTAAAAAAAGACCTACCAGCATTCGCTCCAGGCGACACTGTTGTAGTTCAAGTTAAAGTTACTGAAGGTGATAAATCACGTCTTCAAGCGTTTGAAGGTGTTGTTATTGCTGTTAAAAACCGCGGCTTACATTCTGCTTTCACTGTTCGTAAAATTTCGAGCGGTGTTGGTGTTGAGCGTGTATTCCAGACACATAGCCCAATTGTAGATTCAATTGAAGTTAAACGTCGTGGTGATGTTCGTCAATCTAAACTTTACTACTTGCGCGAGCTATCTGGCCGTAAAGCACGTATTAAAGAGAAATTGGCTAAGAAATAGTAATATTTCTTACCCCACTTTCTGTCAAGAAAGATTGAAAAAAAGCCTGAATAAGCAATTATTCAGGCTTTTTTGTTTTTAAGGTATAACCTTTACTCTCGATTTGATTAAGCCTCTTCCCAATTCAGAGCAATGCTCAGTGCTCAATTAGATTTCATGCCTATGCGCTTGGCTCAGGGTTGTCATCCCCGTTTAATCGAGGATCCAGTCTCTAAAGCGCAATGGAACTTCGATGAGAAACATCGAAGATGACACTTACAAAGCGCTCCTGAGTAAACGACATAGGCATGTTGGTTTTTAAGTTTACATTCCTTTAACATAAGGGCTGTAGAGCAATTAAATAAAAAATTTTAGGTTTGCTTTGAGCTATGTCTGATATCATTCATTGTTGTTGTTTTTTAATCAGGTATTCAA
>JBAHZW010000089.1:0-11676 GCA_037132835.1 Colwellia sp.
GCCCTTTGGGAGTTTGTCAGTACTTCGATAATCGCACAGAATTCCTTTAATATAGAGTGACTATACACAAAAAAATTCACTTTATTCTCAAAGCACTGACAAGCTCTGAGTGGGAACTAATTTAATGAAACTGGTATAACACCTAAAAACTATATTTAACACCGACAATAATTTGAGTCGGTTTACCCGGACGCGCACCAAATGGACGGCGTGAAACAATCACCGCTTCGCCTGTTATATTATCTATCTTGCCGTATAGTTTTAGCTTGTCATTGACTTGATACCAAGAAGATAAGTCTACTTGCCTTAACTCATCGGTCATTAAGCCCTCAAGCTCAGTATTTGTACCCGCAGCTTCACGCATTTCACTCATAGACTTAAACAATAATGAAACTTGCCAAACTTCGCCTTGCAAGCCCATCTCTATTGATAACTGATGCTCAGGTAAATAAGGTAATTCATCACCGGTTTCGACATTACCCCATTGCGAAAAAATTGAATCAAAATCACTTTGAAATTCAGACTGGCTGTAGGTATAAGCGACTTTAAATGGCAACGTTAAACGTTCAGACAATTGCCAGCTAAGGTTCGTAGACGCCTCTATACCGTATACATCCACTTCACCACCGTTAAACTCTTCATCAAGCACTTCGGTACAACCGCTTGAAAACGTACAAGCGCCTTTTAAATTACGGTAGTCATTATAAAAACCAATCACTTCACCTTGAAGCTTATCACCGCTGTAACGCCAACCAAGTTCATAATTCCAGCTTTCCTCTGGGTCAACATTGCCGGCTTGACCCGGACTATTTGGCACATAACCTTTATTCACGCCAACAAGTAAGCCCTGTGCTTTAGTTAGCTGATAAAATAGCCCAGCGCCGGGTAAAAATACCGTATCAGAATTTTTGCTAACACGGGGTCCGTCATCAACTGCATTCGCACGCTCTAGATAATCTAATGCCTCTCCTTCAATGTGTTCAACACGTAAACCAAGAGTAATATGGAAACGATCAATAACGGTATTCATATTAATAAAAGCGGCGAATGCCGTTGCTGTATCATCATTTTGGGTGATAATTTCACTTGGCGTGCCATTAAGTACCATCATGCCTGACTGCATATCATAATAAGTTGCTTGATGTAGTCGTTTTACATTGTCTTGATGAAGTCGAATACCCGTATCGAGTACCACTTCTGCCGAATGAATACGGGTCTCCCAAGTTAACTTACTCTCAATACCTTTAGCGTAATAACTACGACCATTTAAAGTAAAAACCAAGGCCTCAGTTTCGGTCAAACTATCACGTTCACCACGAAGCACGTTCATAAAGAGTTGATTAACGCCGGTATCAGGTGACGTTAAAATAGTTTGCATACTACGATTCGTATTAAAGCTATTAAACCTATCCCAATCGCGGTCAAATGTTCTGTGATACGCTTGGCTAAATAGGCTCACCTCTGGGCTTAATTCAATATAATGTGAAAGTTGAAATTGGTAATGCTGCCAATCCATTTTATCTTTTTGACTAGCAAGATAGCGCCTATTCGCATTGAGGGAAAAGTCATCATCGGTTAGGCCTAAATAGGTTTCATGAGAAACTTCTTCGCCATAACCCACCTTCAATTGAAAAAACTGATTGCGCGCAGAGCTATTTCCTGATGAAAACGGCACATAATTAAGCTTCATTACGACTTCGTTTTTATCAAAACCGGTGTCAGCACCATTATCGAGCTCTTTAAAACCATCAGAGCTCAAATGAATACCCTCAACAAGTACGCCAATTTGTCCTTTGCCCATCAAGTTATTATCACTGGCAATATTTTTTGAGTAAAATCCATGGACTTTTTGATAATTATCTTGACCATAGGCCAAATCGACCATGCCCTCACCTCCTTGTTCAACCGCATTTTCAGTAATACCACGCGACACCATATTAATAGCACCACCAACCGTATTAGGACCGTATTGAATAGCCGAAGGGCCTTTAAACACTTCAACTTGTGTCATGCGCGACATCATAGGGAAATAATAAGCTGCTGGCGCTGCATAGGGGGCTGGCGCAATTAAAATACCATCTTCCATGATAGCAATTTTACTGCTGCGCTCTGACGTTGCGCCGCGAAGACCAATATTGGGGCGCAAGCCATAACCATCTTCTTCACGAATATAGACACCGGGTACACTTTGTAATACCCGATGGATATCATCAAACTCAAATAAATCTAATTCAGCCTCACCAATAACAACCGCCGAACCAGTGGCTGTTTCTAGTTGATTATGACTACCAAAAATACTGATGACTTCAACCTGTTTATTGGCCGAAGGCTGCTCGCCACTGCGCGTATTTTCACTGGTATCGGCATAACTGGCTTGGCTACTTAACAATAAAGCAAGTGCTGAACTAAGCACGGCAGTACATCTCAATAATTTACACATCTTTTCCATGATAATATGGGTCATTGATTTAGCCTCTAATCGCCATCATTGGAGTTAAAGCCAATGTTGATATCCATGGCTTGGACAAAATCAACGGTTAGAATATCTCTTAGAATGCGCAGTGCTTCAATAGTGACGGTGATTTGTGCTCTGCCTTCTGCGCTATTCAATAAGTCAGTACCATTACCTGTTAATGCATTTGAGGCGACAATCGCATTTTCAAGGGCTGTTAACATTTCAGTGGCAATATTGTGCTGACTTAAATAATCAATAAGAATGTCATCAAAACCATGTCCGTCACCTGCGGTATAGATCACCATGAAAGTGGCAATGTTTTGCTGAATACTTACCATCGAGAACTCACTCAGCTCATGTTCTAATTCACTGGGTAGCCCCGGTATATCATCCGCCAAAGGTGTTAACATTTTTTCATCTTTAACGCGTTCAAGCTGTTCAAGCCAGTTGGTTACTAGCTCTTCAACTGCATCAGTTTTACCCGTAAAATCACCCGTACCTTGAGTAAGTTGCGCATAATAATTACCTTCGCTTATTTGCCATTCGCTATTCACTTCACGACTAATGGTTGCCACGTTAGCACTAATTGCCACAAGCACTTCACAACGTTTTGCTTTATCATCGGCGTTAACTAGGTCGTTTTCAGTGGCACTAAACAGTAAATTCTCAATAGCAGGTAACCCCTGACTGCCAACACTTCGCGTCGAAATATAACTTTCTGTTACCACCTCAGTTGTGGCCAATAAAGCAGCCACACCGGTGCTAACGGTATCTTTACTATCAGGCCAGTAATGCAATCTATAAATACGATTATCATCAATAATAGGACCCACTTTTAACCATTGAATGGTTTGCCAACTCAACATAACATCACGCCAAGATTGCTGTAATGTGAATAATTCATCACTGCTGGTTTCATTAGCACAAAAATCTGTCGCTTGGCTTGAAAGCGTCAAGGCATTCTCCAGCAAGCGTTGATAACTTGGTAAAACATGATTATCAGCTAAGTCGGTTAACCACAAACCAAACTCATCTTCGATGGTGTAAGTTGGTAATGTAGTATTATCATCCGGTTCAACCACACCTCCACCAGAGCTATCTGAGCCGCCACAAGCCGTTAAGGTTAACGAAAAAACAGTGGCTAGAAGTATGTTAGGAAAATACTTGCTTACCTTGGCTGCTAGCCGTTTGTTGTGAGTATTTATCATTGTCTTTTTCATCCCTTTAAATGGTTTAAAATTACCTTAAATGGCTTTAATAAATTTAATTAAAGCATTACGGTGCTGTTTCGTTAATGCCGAATAGGCTTTTTTAGCTGGGGCTGCCTCCCCCCCATGCCATAAAATAGCCTCGCTGATGGTACGTGCACGCCCATCATGTAAAAAGCGTTGTTGCCCCGTCATCTTTTTTTGTAAACCTATACCCCAAAGTGGTGGTGTACGCCACTCATGACCATTTGCATCAAACTCAAAAACGCCGTCAGCAAGTTCGTCACCCATATCATGTAGGGCTAAATCGGTATAGGGCCAAATAGTTTGTTGAGCTAATGCGGGGTATTTTGTGTGATCACCGGTGATATAACTGGGGGTATGACATTTTTGACAAGCCAGTTGGTAAAATAACCTTCTCCCTTGCTGCTCTTGCTTGTTGTACAAGCCTCTTGTTGCGGGTACGCCCATTAATGCATTAAAAGTCACCGTCAGTGAGAGCCGTCTATCATCAATTTCAAGATTTTCACTATCATGGCCGCCACTAGCACTTGCCTGTATACAAGCAACTTGTGTTTTGCTGCAGGTATCTTCAGAGAAACTACTATTGATAATTCCTATATCATCACGAAAGGCAGCTGCCACTTGTTGATGCAAATTAGGTTGCTTGGCTTTAAAACCAAAACGGCCGATCTGAAAAACACCCGTTTCAGCGGTCGTTAGTACATTGGGTACCCGATTATATTTTGCCGAAATGCCATCACCGTCACTGTCGTTAATATCTTCTTGCGCGAGCAGATCTTTGACCTTAATAGCATCTAACAAACCCATGCCATAAATATTAGGGGCAAGGCGTACTGACAAGCCAATGTGTGGTGCTAATTCACCGTAAGCAAGTTTTGTTAGCTGGTAATTGGGTTTAAGCAATTCATAAGGTTCGCCATCGTTAAATGATCCTTGTTTTACGGTGTAATCAAAATAAAGCCAAGCCTCACCAAGATTATCTTGCTTAATATCTAGCAAACGATAACGAATAGCTCGGGGCTGAATTTGACCTCCGTATACAGGGTCGACCTCTGTACGACCAACCTCAGTGCTTGCTTGAGTACTCCCAAGGCGAACCACTAACGATAAGGGTAATATTTCACCCGGTTTATCTAATTGAGCTCTTGAACCTGCGGTATGACAAGCAACACATGAGCGAGTATTAAATAAAGGCCCTAAACCATCACGATTCCCCGTAGCGCTTGGCGCCGTTATCCAAGGATCTCGAAAAAAGGAGAAACCACTCCAAAATTCAAGTTTCTGTTGATTATCTACACCCTGACCTGGATAAATATAACTGGCATATTGACGTTTATGCGTCATATTTCCCGCCGTTTTTTGCTCAATAACCTGATATTTTGGCACCGCTGGTTGATCACTGCAACTTGCTACCAGCAGTAAGCCCAACCATGTTATAGCGATACAAATGAGTGGCTTCATTTTTATCTTATTCGTTACTTTCATATTTAGTTTCATTGTTACGTCCCTGTTTACGACCCTTTATAGTCAGACTATAAATTTATAAAGAGTGTAAAAATAACAGTAACTGCTGACGTTCATTGGCACGGTAATTCATGAAAAACGCTTTCGCCGATTCAGCTTCGCCGTCATGCCATAAAATAGCTTCTTCTATGGTGCGAGCACGACCATCATGTAAAAAACTAGCGTTTGGGTTAACCGTTTGCACTAACCCTAAACCCCATAAAGCGGGTGTTTTCCATTCACTGCCGCTAGCATCTCCTTGAATAACACCATCGGCTAAACCTTCACAACGTTGCACATACAGACACTCTGCGCCACTGCTACAAGACAAACCTTCACTCGTCTCACGTGTTACGGCACATGAGCCGCCCATATCATGTAACAATAAATCGGTATAAGGGTATATGGTTTGCTGTGACAACACCGTAATGGGCTCGGCATCACGGGATAAACCCAATAAGCTCAGCTCACCTAAAACACTGCCCTCTGCAACACCCGTAACATGTCGTGGTGTATGGCAACCCGTACAGTTAGCGTCAAAGAAAAGTGCTCTGCCAGCACGAATGTCTGCCTCCCAAGTTTGGGTAACAGTATCGTAACCTCGACGTACTGGCACCGCTAATACACGGTTATAAAATTCAACCAGCGCTAATGAATAATCTGTTAAATCAACTTCATCACCGGTTTTATCTTCTTGTTCCGCACTCAATAAACAAGCCAATTGAGCCTCAGTACAGGGCTCACTGCTAAAGACACTGGTAGAAATACCCATATCACCACCATAAGCGCCAGCAACTTGTTGTAATATCGTTGCATTTTGCGCTTTATATGCGAAACGACCTATCACTTTTTCTACGCTGTCACTCTCAGAAAAAATATCGACAACCATAGCAGCACGACCCGAAATACCGTCATTATCACTGTCATCTTCATCGACTAAGTTAAGTATGTTTTCTGATGGAATTGCGCCAAGTAAACCAACGCCAAAAGCTTGTGGGGCTACACGGGCTGAAAAACGTATATCGTCAACAAAGGGACCATAGCTTAAATCACGTATTTTATAAGTCGGTTTACGTAATTCATATGCCGTACCATCGGGGTATTCCCCAGTAACGGTTTCAAAAATAATAAAAGGGAATGCTTCGCCAAAAAGTGCCGTACCACTGACTGAGCCATCATGTTGAGGGTAACCCGCGGTAAAGTCATCGCCCGTAAAACTTTGTACGGCAAACGGCTGAATTTGATCACCATACATGGGATCTGCCACGCCAGCAGAGTCAGCTAACTTGACTAACATACTGCTCATTGGAGTGGTCGCTGTAGCTGGCACCACGCCACGACCATCATTTACATGACAACCTTGGCAACTGCCAGTACTTAATATCGGACCAATATTATCATCCGGTGTGCGAAATAAATGATCACCTTGGGTAAAATTAGCGCCTAATTGAAAGTCATCTGAAATAGCGCTTGGTTGTCTGCTAAAAGCATCTTCATTACTTGCTGTCGTTGAGGCTTCACCACCGGAGAAATACTCACTATTGTCAATAACATCACGGGATAATGGTGTTAAACCACTGTGATCGACTACGGGTTTTTCAGGCGTAATGACCATCACGTTTTCACTACCATCACTCCCGCCACAAGCACTCAGGCTAGCAAAAAAGATAATCATCAATGCGCTCTTATACATTTCTTATCACTTATTTTATTGATATAACTTAAATACAACTTAAACTTAAGTTATTGATTTTTATCAAAAATACACCTTAACGGGACAGTAAAGGTGAACGCAGAAATGGACTCCAAGGAGTCCATTCCATCTACATCATTAAATAATTAAAACAATTAAGTTTTAGATATTTTGGTCGGTATCATCCCTAAGATCATTGGTTGTTACGCCAAGCGCATCAATGACTAATTCAATATCATCAGTTTGTGCAACTAAGGCATTAATTACCGCTATAATATTTTCTTGATCTATTCCTTGTTGAATTAACACATCAAATGGCGTACCTGTTTTCGCTTTAGTATCAATGACTGCCGCAGCAGACATCGTTGCTTCTAACGAGGCACGTAATTGATTGGCTAACTCATATTGGTCGGCAACAACAAGCAGGTCGTAAATTGATGCACCTTCAATAACTTCACCATCAATACGTGTATATTGGGCGTTAAAGCTGTTTTGCACACCTTTAGCATTTAAGAAGATATCTCTGTGGGTATTATCACTAAAACATGAATGTTCATCTTCTTGTGAGTTTTCAAGTAAAGCGATATTAATACGCTCACCGGCTAATTCACCAAAACTTAAACGACCCATGCCTTCAAGAATTTTTGCTAACGATTCATCGCCACCTTCAATAAAGCTCTGGTAATGAGCGCCAGTAACGGGCTCCCATTGCGCCGTAACCTTAGCCAATTCATCAATTAATAATTGCGCTGTCGCAAGTAAGTATTGACCGCGGCGCACACAAATTTCTTCAGCCACGGCAGTGGCCCCTGAAGTACAAGTACTCACGGTAATAAAGTAATCAGAAACAGGTCGTTGGCCAGCAGTGTTATCACGTGTAGAAATGTCGGTTGGGTCATCTTCGTTTAAATCTTGGCCCCAAAGTAAAAATTCAATGGCATGATAACCCGTCGTTACGTTACGACCATCTTCATTATATTCAAATAAGTCTAATAAGGTTTCCGCATCAATGGTCGGGTAATCGGCCGTGTTGGCAATAATGTTACCGTCCATAGCTCCAGCAGTATTTTCTGGACCTGAGACACCATCAACAGGCTCAACATAATCAATAATCGCTTCACCTAGTGGCCATGCGTTAATTAAACCTTCTGGACCTTCACCCGCATCATCAGTACCTAAAGACCCATCGGCTTTTAACTCATCAATGGGACCTTGACGAAAACGATATACTTCTGTTTGTCCGTAGGGTTCACGTGAGTCTAACCATGCTTGTTTAGCAAGGGCAAAACTAGTATCACTTGGAGCAGCAACAAACGCTTCTAACACTGTTTTTAATGTTGTCGCACTAATTAATGAATCCGAATAAGCCGCATAAGCAATGTTAGCATTGGTCGTAATAACATCGTCACGAGTAACGTAAACACTTACACCACTTGTGCCATTTTCACCCATAGCGCCTTTGTCACCATCGTCCACACACGCAGCTAAACTAAAAGCAACGATGAATGCCGCGGATGCTTTTGAAAAAGAACCTAATTTCATATTTTATATTTCCCTAAAAAGTATATTACAAATGATAATGGTTCGCATTATAATCATAATTCCGATTAAGTCTACATTTTGTTATCATTTTAGCTGTATTTGTTACTTTTTAGCTACATTCGTTACATTTTAAATGCGCAGCCATCTAAACTAGCGGGTTATTTCCTCTTAAACTATTCTTTACACACGGCGTGTTATTGTCTTTATTATTTTTCGCTTTTTTTTGACTCGCTAGAAGTACTAGCGCATATTCTCAAAGGTTCGTAGAGCAATCGCCCGCATTTTTTATTTATTAATAACTACCTCGTTAAAAGCGATATATCTAAACATCATTATTAGGAAAGTCATGAGAAAAATTAAACAACTATTAATGCTACCCTTGTTAGCACTTAACTGCACAGCGCTACTTGCCGATGAAGGCATGTGGCAACCCAATCAATTACCCACCATTGCTAAAGAACTAACAAAAGCAGGGTTATCGTTAAACCCCAATGATTTAACTGACTTAACAGGCTTCCCTATGGGCGCCATTGTTAGTCTGGGTGGCTGTACTGCTTCCTTTGTTTCTGATCAGGGCTTAGTCGCTACTAATCACCACTGTGTTTACGGATCGGTGCAATACAACTCTACTGCGGAGAACAACTTACTTAAAAATGGCTTTTTAGCTAAAAATTTCTCTGAAGAGCTTCCTGCAACACCCGGTAGCCGTATCTATGTCACCGAAGAAATAACGGAGGTAAGTCGACTGATAAAATCGAACGTTACTGACAACATGTCTGGCAGTGCACGCTATAAAGCCATTGATACTAATTCAAAAAAATTAGTGGCTGAGTGTGAAAGCGATGATAGATACCGCTGTAGTGTGGTTAACTTTCACGGCGGTTTAGCATATTACCTATTTAAGCAACTGACTATACGTGATGTGCGGTTAGTGCATGCCCCTGCCAGCAGCATTGGTAAATACGGTGGTAATATAGATAATTGGATGTGGCCACGTCACACCGGTGATTACGGTTTTTACCGTGCTTATGTCGGTAAAGACGGTCAACCTGCAGATTTCAGCAAAGATAATGTTCCTTATCATCCTAAACACCACTTAAAAGTGAATAAAAGCAGCGTTGAAGAAGGGGATTACATTATGGTGCTTGGCTACCCGGGTCGCACCAACCGCTACCGCACAGCCGATGAAGTTGAGAACACTTTTACCTGGACTTACCCACATGCCAAGGCATACCGCGAAGAAATTATTGATTTAATTCAGAGTCACTCAGCCGTGGGCAGTGAAGCCCGTATTAAGTACGAAAGCACACTAGCCGGTTTAGCCAACTACGCTAAAAACTATGGTTCAATGATCCACAGTTACAACAAAGGATCTTTTTTATCACGTAAAAAAGCCCTTGAAACTGACTTAATGACATGGTTAAACAGCAGTTCAAAGCGTAAAGCACAATACGGCGAAGCATTATCGGGGTTAAATGCTTTAATTAAAATGGATAACAAACAACAAGCCCGCGATTTAATTTTAGGGTACATGAAATACAGTAAAATGTTGTCTAGTGCGAAAAAACTTCACCGCTTAGCCATTGAAAAAACCAAACCAAATCTTGAGCGTGAGCGTGGATATCAAGCCCGTGACATCGCCCGTATTGAACAAGGTATGAAGTCAGTTGATCGTCGTTATGATGAAAAAATTGATCAAGAAATTCTTATGGCAATGTTAACGCACTATGTTGCACTTCCTCAAGCTGAGCGCCTTAAGTCATTTGATAAATTCTTTGATTTAACTGAGACCAACACGCAGAACTTTAATGAGAAAAAATTACGTGAAAAGTTAAGTGATATGTACAAAAACACCCAACTTAACTCACAAGAACAACGCTTAGCGTTAATGAATAAGTCCGTTAAATATTTTAACAACAGCAATGATCCCTTTATTCAATTAGCCGTTGCTAGCTTTAAAGAGCGCAAAGCGATTGAAGATAAATCAAAAGAGTTAACAGGGAATATTCAAGCATTACGCCCTAAGTATATGACCGCACTTATCGCTTACTTTAAAGATAAAAACTTACCGGTCTATGCTGATGCGAATAGCACTTTACGTATTACTTACGGCAACGTAAAAGGTTATTCACCACAAGATGGCATGACCGCGACACCTTATACAACACTAGAGGGTATTGTTGCTAAAGATACCGGGGTAAAACCATTTAACGCCCCCAAAAAACAATTAGACTTAATTAATAGCAAACATTACGGCAAATATTCAAATAAAGCACTTGGCTCTGTACCTGTTAATTATTTAGGCACGCTAGATATTACTGGTGGTAACTCGGGTTCACCCACATTAAACGACAAAGCGGAATTTGTTGGTTTAGTGTTTGACGGCGTCTATGAAAGCATTATTGGTGATTGGGATTATGATCCTAAATTGAATCGTTCAATTCACGTTGATGTGCGTTACATGCTTTGGGTGATGGAGTATATAGATGGCGCCACTAACCTTATTGAAGAAATGGACATAGTTGAATAAATGTTATACCCGTCCCATTGAAAGTGCAAGATTTCAGTGGGAATAAAATAACCTCATGTTGCGCCTTGCTCTAATGTTCGAGCAAGTGCGTAACAAAGCACTTTGAATTAAACTAATACCATTTCCATTAAACTAGTTCCCACTCTGAGCTCGTCAGTGCTTTGAAAATAAAGTGAATTTTTTTGTCTATAGTCATTTCTATATTAAAGGAATTCTGTGCGATTATCGAAGTACTGACAAACGCCCAAAGGGCGATTTTAAAAGGCTACGGACAAAAAACCGCATTACCTATTGGTTATGCGGATTTATTATTTAGTTGCCGAGTAAAACTCGATAATTGCATTTTTATTACTCGATAAATAACTTAATTAGCAATTTATCTGGTTACTCGTCTAGTTACTCTGTATTGCCATCCTCAACACGGCTTTTCAATTTTTGACCCGGTCTAAAAGTTACCACCTTGCGCGCTAAAATAGGAATATCTTCACCCGTTTTAGGGTTACGGCCTGGGCGTTCGCTTTTTTGTCGCAAGTCGAAATTGCCAAAACCAGAAAGTTTTACTTGATCACCACTTTCTAATGTTTCACGAATTTCTTCAAAAAACATCTCTACCATATCTTTTGCGTCGCGTTTGCTCAGCCCAACTGTTTCAAATAAATGTTCTGCTACTTCTGCTTTGGTAAGCGCCATTGCTTAGTCCCTCAGTGATGCATTAAGTTTT
>JBAHZW010000129.1:0-7145 GCA_037132835.1 Colwellia sp.
TCAGTGCTTTGAGAATAAAGTGAATTTTTTTGTGTATAGTCACTCTATATTAAAGGAATTCTGTGCGATTATCGAAGTACTGACAAACTCCCAAAGGGCGAGTTTAAAAGGCTTATATGCTACGTTATTGATTTTGACAAGGACGCTACAGAGACGTAGCTTCTTAGAGAATGCAGGAGCATATTCTCCTGAATAACCATTCTCTTCAATCAATGCCTTGCCTCTAAGCCTTTTAAATCTCGCTGAGTGGGAAGAAACTTAGTGAAATTGGTATTATGGCTGTGGTATGACTTTGCCTGGATTCAATAAATTCATTGGATCCAGCGCTCGCTTGATGGTGGCCATTAGCTTTATTTCATTGTCAGTGCGGGTATATTTCAAATAATTAATTTTTTCTAGCCCAATGCCATGCTCAGCTGAAATAGAGCCCTGTAAGCCCTTTAATCCGCCATAAACGAATTCTTCTATTGTCACTTTGTCTTTTGGAGTACCTGCTGAAATAATAATATGTAAATTACCATCACCCAAATGACCAAACACCACGCAATGATTCTTGTGCCAAATACTATCTAACTGCTGCTGCAATTTTTCAAGATATGAAGGAATTGCCTTTGTCGGCAAGCTAATATCAAAAGCGTAAAGAGGACTCAGTTGCATCAAGGTTTCTACATCGTCTCGAATAGCCCATATTTTTTCTTTTTCTGTGCTTGATTGCGATAAAACGGCATCGGCAATAAGTTTCTGCTCAAATGCCACCTCTAACATCGCTAATAATTTATCTTGCTCTTCAGTATCGCTGCGCCCTTGAGATTCAATGATCACATAATAAGGATATTCTTGAGAAATAGGTGGTGTATGTCTGGGCGAATCAGTCACCAACTTATAAAAGCTATGCCACATTACCTCAAAAGAACTCAGCCCACCGGCCAGCTCGGTTTCTGCTGTGGTTAATAAATGGCTAAGCTGGTGGAAGTCTTTCAGGGCCACCAGTGTGGTTGCTTCTCCCTTGGGTTTGGTTCTTAATCTGAGCACGGCTCTGGTAACGATACCAAGCGTACCTTCGCTGCCGATAAATATTTGAGGTAGATTGTAACCCGCATTGTTCTTGACCACTTTAGACATTGACGTGATCACCGTACCATCAGCTAAGACAACTTCTAAGCCTAAGACTGATTCACGCGTCATGCCGTAACGTACTACTCGGTTACCTCCTGCGTTGGTAGCAATGGTGCCGCCAATAGTGGCACTGCCACGAGCACCGAGATCAATCGGATAATAAAGTGCTTGCTCTTCGGCTTGCTCTTGCACAGTTTGCAAAGGCACGCCTGCTTGAACCGTCATAGTGCGTTGTTGTGAATCTATTTCTTCTATTTTATTCATACGCTCAAGCGAGATAACGATAGTCTCTGCTGTGGTACTAGCACCGCCAACTAATCCCGTTAAACCGCCGTGAGTTACCACAGGTTGCTTGTGCTGATGGCATAGCTTCATCACTTGAGATAATTCATCGGTGTTAATAGGTCTAATTAACAACTTTGATTGGCAGAAGGAGATACCAAAGGGGTCGGTAGCCCGAAGACTTAACTCTTTACCTTGAAGTAAACCATTAGGGCTAACAATTGCTTCAAACTGTTTTATTAATTGTTCATTCATAGCGTTACCTTGTGAGTTACTTATCTGATACTCCTTTGCTGAACAGTAATAAATACCATCTAAGAGTGTTAGGAAAGTCTCTACATTATGCTATTCAAATTGATAGGACTTGATATTTTACGATGTGAATTTGATAGTTCACGCAAGAGGATGTTTTTGCGTAAAATGTCAAGTTCACATCGTAAAATAACAATTTTTATAAAAGTGATTTGTTATATTGAATGAAAATAGAAGGACATGTTGGCTTATCTAAAAAATGTGCACATGTTTATTCATCCATTAAGTGAGAATACTATTATGTTTCATTATGTGATTGTAGGTGCGGGCTCTGCAGGATGCGTACTGGCAAACCGACTTTCTGAAAATCCAGATAATCAAGTGTGTTTATTAGAAGCTGGTGGCAGTGATAAGCACCCAGCAGTTTATATACCTTTAGGCATAGCCGCGTTAATGCAAATGAAACGTTTTAACTGGATGTTTAATACTGCTCGCCAAGCTACGCAAAATAATCGAGAAATTTACTGTCCAAGAGGAAAGACGTTAGGTGGCAGTAGCTCAATTAATGCCATGCTTTATATTCGAGGTCAAGCCCAAGATTATGATCATTGGCAAGACTTGGGCAATCAAGGTTGGGCATTTAAGGACGTATTACCTTATTTTAAGCGCTCACAACATCAAGAACGTGGTGCCGATGAGTTTCATGGTGTCGGTGGTCCATTAAATGTTTGTGATCTTGAAGTAAAAAATCCATTAACAACCAGTTTTGTTAAAGCAGGTTTGCAGGTTGGCCACAAGTATACAGCTGACTTTAATGGTAAAACACAAGAGGGTATTGGTTATTATCAAGGTACTCGAAGAAAAGGGCAACGTTGTAGTGCTGCGGCAGCTTATTTACACCCTGTTATTAATCGCTCCAATTTAAAGGTTATTACTAACGCTATGGTACAGCGGATTGTAATGAAAAATGGTGTGGCCGTTGCGGTTGAATATTATCAGGGAAATACTTTGCATCGAGTGGATGCCACTCGTGAAGTGATTTTATCCGCTGGGAGTTTTCAATCTCCTCAGCTGTTAATGTTATCAGGCATTGGTGCAGAGCAAGAATTAAAAAAGCACAATATTGATCCCGTGCATATATTGCCGGGCGTAGGGCAGAATCTTCAAGAGCACATTGATGTGCTTGTGGTCAGTAAAGAAAAAACCAATCAGTCTATTTCTTTGCGCCCGAAAGGATTATTAAAAGGCATTGGTGAGTTACTGCGTTATCTTTTCACACGACAAGGTATGTTCGCAAGCACCTTGGTTGAGTCGGGTGGTTTCATCAAGAGTTCAGATAAGGTAAATACGCCAGATTTACAACTTCAATTTAGCCCCATTGCCATGGATGATCATGGCCGCCGCGTAAGTCTTATGTTTAATTATGGTTTTAGTATTCATGTTTGCTTATTACGGCCACAAAGTCGTGGAAGTATTAGCTTACGCAGTAAGGATCCAAATGATGCCCCGTTAATTGATTTAAATATGCTTGCCACTGAAAATGATCTTGCTTGTATGGTGGCAGGGGTACGCAAAGTACGTGAAATCATCAATGCTCCAGAATTTCAAGATATTGTCACAGATGAAATTCTTCCGGGCAGTGATGTGACGAGTGATGAGCAGATTGAAGAGTATTTGCGAGAAAAGGCTAATCATGTATATCATCCAGTGGGCACTTGCAAAATGGGAAATGATGACATGGCCGTTGTTGATGATGAGCTACGAGTACATGGCGTAAAGAATTTACGCGTTGTGGATGCCTCGATTATGCCCACATTGATAAGTGGCAATACGAATGCTCCAACTATTATGATCGCTGAAAAAGCTGCTGATCTTATTTTGAAAAATGCGTCACTTAAGACATCAACAGTGCCTTTTTAGGGGGTATTATGACTATAAAAGATCAGCGAATAATTATTACGGGCGGCTCAAGTGGTATTGGCTTAGCATTGGCGGAACACTTTGTAAAACACGGTGCTCATGTAGCCTTAATGGCTCGTAATCAGCAACGATTAGATGAAGCTAAAGCCACTTGCTTAGCTTTGTGCTGCAATGCAGCCCAAAAAGTAGCAACTTTTTCTGTCGACTTATCCGATCATAATGCTTTGCTAAGCACAACGACACGAGTGCTAAAAGAGTTCGGCAGCCCAGATATTCTAATTACCAGTGCAGGACAAGTCGTGTCAAATCGTTTCTTGGCAACAGAGCCATCGGTTTTCGATCAGATCATAGATATTAACTTAAAGGGTACTAGAGACTTTATTCGTGCACTCTTACCATCCATGATAAATCGAAAATCAGGGCAAGTGGTTTTAATTGCCTCAATGGCTGGTTTAGTACCAACGTATGGGTATTCAGCTTACAATGCATCAAAGTTTGCGTTAGTTGGTTTTTCCGGGGCATTACGTCAGGAAATGCGTGAGCATAATATTCGCGTATCAACCGTGTGTCCTCCTGAAGTGGCAACGCCCATGGTTGAGCTAGAAGCAGAAACTATTTTACCGCAGACTCGTTTACTCAAAGATATGTGTGGTACTTTGTCAACTGAACAAGTCATAAAGGAAACTATTCAGGGCATGCAAAAGAATCAACGCTTGATTATCCCTGGCTTTCTTGCCCGCATGACTTATCGCTTATATCGCTGGTTCCCCGGAATATTTACAGTCGTTGTTGATTGGATATTGGCCAGACGCGGTTAAGTGTTTTGTGCGATAATTTCCTGTTTTCGCCATTGTAATGGTGAATAGCCAGTCCATTTTTTGAATGCTCTTGAAAAAGCACTCGTTTCGGCATAACCCAGCAGCAAGGCAAGATCGATAATAGAAATTTGGGTTTGTGAAAGTTCTTCTTTGGCCAACTCAAGTCGAACCTGATTACGTAACTGACGAAATTCCACGTTAATTTGATTAAGTTCATATTGTAATGTTCGAGCAGATAAACCAAGCAATCCAGCAACATGATCTACCGTTGCTTCTCCGGTTGGTGTCAGCTTTCTAATGAGCTGTATTACTTGTTGTTTTATAGACGTTTGACTGCATTTACCTTCTTTTTCTAAGAAAGTTTCCAAATATTCTTTGGTTTCTTCTGACGCCGCTTTGGGTTTTTTTAATAGAAAACGCGTTGGAAATTCAATGGTGTATTCTTCTTGTTCAAACTCAACTGGACACCCTAATAAAGAAGCATAGGACGATATTTGGCTTTGAGCAGGGTGTTTTAATTGCACCTTTATGCCCATTAAACCCTCAGGTGCAAGATCTTTAAAGATTAGCGTTGAAAGGCCAATACTGAGTTCAGCCAGTTGAATAAGATCATCTTTACGTGCTACAGACGTAGGCCAACTCAGGCTAAATTTAGATGTTGATTGGCTTGTTTCTAAGTTAAATTGCAGACCTTGTGCATGAAAGTGTACATATTTTTGTATCATGGCCAGACTTTCTGAAAAAGTTTCACATTGTGCTGCCAAAAGCCCTAGAGGACCGATAATGCCAGCACCTTGATGTAGTGACAGTTTAAGGCCAAATAAAGGTTCATTTGAATATTTAGCACCTTGGTTAAGAATTTTTGCAAAACTGGCATATGGGAAGAGTAAATCTGATGAACGAAGTATGGCTGTCGGTAGCCCTTGATTGCTCAACAACTCAATTGGATTAATAGAGAGATCATGACAAAACTTGGAAAAGTCAGTTAAAGCGCTGCTACGAACTTTATAAACGACATTGTTTTTTCTCATAGCTATGCTATTTAGTGGTCTGGCTATTTCATATATTATCAATTTTTTACCTGAGACCCATAAAGTTCAGCCTGACTCAAGAGCTTTATGGGCATAGATGGTGTTCGTAAAGCAATATAAGCAAAGCGAGCTAGCATACCTGCTAGCTCAAAGCGGCGATTAAAACGATAACTAAATTCTGCTAAATATCTCGGTAAGTGTTTGTGCCTAATCGCATGATAAGTTCCTAAAATTGAGTTCTTCACGTTTCTTATCATGATATTGGCCCTAATGAACTGCTCTTTTTTAACACTCTCAGATCCTCCCGCAGTTATAATAGAAAAGTGCTCACATTGCGCATATTTAACCGCTTTAAAGCAGGCTAAACCATCAGAAAAAACCACACTTCCAGCAGATAAATGTTTTTTTGTCCTCCTCGATACTTCCTTTAAGAACAATATATTTCTGCTAGTGAAGGATGTTTGCTGGTGACAACCGTTGCATTGATTAATGTTTCGAGATTTTAAGGTGCAATAGCTTGCAGAGCCGCATTCTGAGCAGAAAAAGCCACTAGACCTCTTCCTGTTAAATAATGCCTTTACGTATTGCTCTTGTGCTCCGTAGTCATTAAATAACTCAAGTAAATTATAACCTTTCTGATGCTGAACCTGATTTTTACTCATGCCTATCACCTCCATTAAGGTCTATAGTAAATATAGAACAATTAATCAGAAACGTAGCTGTTTATTGTGGGTAATCGGGAAATGATATGGGCCTGAAGGTAAGTATGCGAATCAAAGGTTTGAATTAATGGTTGATTGGGGGAGAGTTGGGGGGTTAAGAGCTGATGAAAATTGTCACTTAATAGTCCATGGGACTTCAATGATGCTGAATGTGCCGATCAAATTACAAAAATAAAAAATAAAAAAGAAGAATAAATAAATCGATACTGAGAGTTACTTTGTGCTCTTGTCGAAGCAGTTAACAACCAAGAGAATCATTGCTTTTTTTAAGTGATAGCACTCCTTTAACCCAACTGAAAAAACCTAAAATAAAATAAAAGTGCTTTTTAGGAAAAAAGCACTCGAATTTGATCGCCGCGCACTATAGAATTAATCTCTTAAATTATATTTCAAAGGTCGAGTTTTTGTAAAAGAAAAATTGTCGATCTTAATAGCGCAATTAATAGGATATTTTCATGGCGGGTGTAAATAAAGTAATCATAGTAGGTAACTTAGGTAAAGATCCTGAGGTACGTTTTATGCCAAATGGCGGTGCGGTAGCAAACATTACTGTAGCAACATCAGAGTCATGGAAAGATAAACAAACCGGTGAGCAAAAAGAAAAAACAGAATGGCATCGTGTTGTTATGTTTGGAAAACTTGCTGAAATTGCAGGTGAATATTTGAAGAAGGGCTCAAAAGTATACCTTGAAGGATCTTTACAAACACGGAAGTGGACTAATCAACAAGGGCAAGATCAATACACGACCGAAATTGTATTACAGGGTTTTAATGGTGTAATGCAAATGCTAGATAGTAAATCGTCTCAAGGGCAAAGTGGTGGCTTTTCTAATCAAGGGCAACAACAGCAATCAAGTGGCTTCCAGCAACAAGCACCACAGAAATCTGGCTTCTCGCAGCCGCAACAACAAGCTCCAGCACAGCAAGGTGGCTTTTCTAATCAAGGGCAACAACAAGCACCAGCACAACAAGGTGGCTTCTCTAATCAAGGGCAGCAGCAAGCC
>JBAHZW010000159.1:0-29624 GCA_037132835.1 Colwellia sp.
CAACAACAATTAATTCAGTTAAGTGTGTACATTCAAAAAAGCAGTCTTAAAGAAAGCGGTGGCAGACTGAAGGCACAAACACTTGTCACCTATATTTCTCAAGAATTTAATATCAAGTATACGATTTTTAATGTGTATCGATTACTGCATCAATTAGGTTTCTCTTGGATCACTAGTCGCTCTAGGCACCCCAAACAATCAGATAAAATCCAAGAAGATTTTAAAAAAATTCGAAATGGAAATGATCCTGACGATCCCGTGGAATATAAGGCTTAAAAATGTTGATGTATGGTTCCAAGACGAAGCTCGATTTGGTCAGCAGAATACGACGACAAGGCTCTGGGCGATAAAAGGAACACGGCCAAGAGCGGTCAAGCAACAGCAGTTTGAATATGCCTACTTGTTTGGTGCCGTATGCCCAGCAACGGGTGATACTAAGGCATTAATTGCACCTTGCATGAATATGGATGTGATGGAAAAACACTTAGCCTTAATATCTAAGAGAATTCCCAAGGGACGACATGGCGTTATAGTTGTTGATGGTGCGGCTTGGCATCAAGCTCATTTAGCAGATAAGTTTGATAACTTATCTATTATAAAGTTACCACCCTATTCACCAGAGCTGAATCCAATTGAGCAAGTATGGCAATGGCTAAGGCAAAATGAACTAGCTAATAGATGCTTCAGTGGTTATGAAGATATTGTTGATGCATGTTCTCTTGCATGGAATAGCTTTATATCTGATGTGTCAAGAGTGATGAAATTGTGTGATCGAGACTGGATAAAAGTGGGAACTTAATTAATGCAATTGGTATAACTCGCTTTTACGAGGTGACCGTCAGGAGATAAAGCTCCACCTTCAGCATTATTTAACATCTAGCTCAATTCTGAAATATCTCTGTATTCACAGCACTAAGAGAATATAAATATATTATTCAGTACATAGAACTTCAAAGAAATACGCATCATGTATTCAGGCTAATGTATCATTTTTTCTGGATACCCAAATATAGGCATAAAATTTTTATGGAGTCTTATCGTACAACGATGAAGGCGATCATTAAAAAGATTGGATATGATTATGATATAGAAATTGTTGAGCTTGAAATACCAGAAGATCATATTCACATGGTTATTAGAAGCATCCCCAAACAATCACCAAGTGATGTAATGCAAATAGTCAAAAGTATTACTGCTCGTGAATTTTCAGGATTTATCCTGAAATTAAGAAAAAATATTTTTGGGGAGGTAAGTTGCGGACGAAAAGCTACTTTGTGGAAACAATTGGGAACGCAAATGAAGAAACAATTAAAAAATATGTTTAAGATCAGCTTACTGAATTAGATCAGAAATAAATACATTCAGATCAGCTGGACTTGTTTTAAAACTCGGTCGCTTGCGGCCTAATTTTTATCCGCTTATTTAATTAACAACCCGCTACTACCCCCATCGTTTTTAGTACTGCTATAGTTAAAAAATATCATAAAACTAATTAAAAAGGAGAATTTCTTGCCAAAAATAATTCATTCAATGATCCGGGTTTTAGACCTACAGAAATCAAAGGATTTTTATCAAAACTCCTTTGATTTAAAAGAGACTTATTGCTTAGACTACCCAGAATTCACCTTACTTTATCTGCGAAGTAAGCATAGTGACTTCGAGTTAGAATTAACGTTCAACAAAAATAGAAATATGCCTTATGAATTAGGTGATGGCTTTGGTCATTTAGCTTTTGCTGTTGACGATTTAGATGCTTTTCATAAAAAAATTAAAAAAACAGGAATAGAAACAGGAAAAATAATGGAGTTTAAAAATGACGAGACGTTAATCGCAAAATTTTTCTTCGTCAGTGATCCTGATGGTTATAAAATTGAAGTGTTACAACGCAATGGCCATTACCAATAAAATAAAACAAGGTGATAATTATGATGAATAAACAAAAAGAATCTAAGCGTACATTTATCAAACTGAGTGCGGGCATCCTCACCGGTACATTAATAGCTACCAGCGGTTTATTTTCCGTAATGGCTCCCGCGCGTAAGTGGTCATTATCCTTAACAGCATTACCCGATAACGTTGCGGAAGCGATTTTAATGGTAACGCGTCATATATTTCCGCATAAAAAACTTGAAGATGCGGTTTATGCCTTGGTGGTTAAAGATTTAGATAATGCAGCTTCGAAAGATCCTGCGATGAAAAAACTATTGATTGACGGTGTTGCCATGATAAATAAAAAAGCAAATAATAACAATTGGTTATCAGAAAACTATCAGGATCAAAATACAATAATTTTATCGATTGTAAATAGTGATTTTTTTGAAAAAATCCGTGGTACATCAATTGTTTCTCTTTATAACAATGATATGGCATGGGCTCATTTTGGTTATGAAGGAGCTTCTTATGAAAAAGGAGGTTATTTAAATCGTGGTTTTCAAGATTTAACTTGGCTGCCAGAACCTCCTCATAATATTAGTCCACCAAAATATAAATAATAAGCAAGCCGAAAGAGAGGGGAAAGTAATGAAAAATATTAATTTAAATGATAGAAATACAGTTGTGATTATTGGCTCTGGTGCTGGAGGTGGAACATTGGCTAATGAGCTTTGCCAGCAAGGCGTAAAAGTTGTGCTACTAGAAGCGGGGAAAAAACAATCAACTAAAACATTTGTGAACGATGAGTGGAAATCATTTTCTCAATTGGCATGGCTGGATAATAGGAGTACATCGGGAGGCTGGCGCGTTGGTAAGGATTTTCCTAATTTACCGGCATGGATATGTAAAACAGTAGGAGGAACGACAACGCATTGGGCAGGAGCCAGCTTGCGAATTCAGGCACATGAATTTAAGGCTCTTTCAACTTATGGTTCTATTAAGGGGGCTAATTTATTGGATTGGCCAATAACACTTGATGATTTAGACCCTTATTATGATTTAGCTGAAAATAAAATGGGGGTCACTCGTACAAATGGTATTCCTGGTTTACCAGGTAATAACAATTTTAAAGTAATGTATAGTGGCGCAAAAAAACTTGGCTATAAAAAATGCAACACCGGTCGAATGGCTATCAATAGCCAGCCTCGTGATGGTCGTGGGAGCTGTCAACAATTGGGGTTTTGTTTTCAGGGTTGTAAAATGGGGGCTAAATGGTCAACCCTTTATACCGAAATTCCGGCAGCCATGGCAACGGGAAACCTAGAGCTTAGGGCTGGCTGTCATGTAATGAAAATTAAGCATAATGATAAAGGTTTGGCTGATGGCGTGTTATATGCTGATGAACATGGCAGGAAAAAACTGCAAAAAGCCCGAGTAGTTTGTGTTGCCGGAAATTCAATAGAAACACCTCGCTTATTACTCAACTCGGCAACAAAAATGTTTCCTAACGGATTGGCCAACTCTTCTGATCAAGTGGGTCGTAATTATATGCGCCATACCACGGGATCTGTTTATGCAACTTTTGATAAACCTGTACGCATGTGGCGTGGCACCGCAATGGCAGGAATTATTCAAGATGAAGCAAAACATGATCCTTCACGTGGTTTTGTCGGAGGGTATGAGCTGGAAACAGTGTCTTTAGGACTACCTTTCATGGCTGCATTTTTTAACCCTGGATCATGGGGTGAAAAATTTACGAATGCCTTAGATAATTACGAAAATATGGCTGGTTTATGGATAGTTGGTGAGGATTTACCACAAGAAAGCAATAGGATTACACTTCACCCGAGTGATAAAGATCAGCATGGTTTACCTGTCCCTAATGTACATTTCGACGATCACCCTAACGACAAAAAAATGCGTGAGCATGCTTTCGAACAAGGTACTAAGCTTTATCAAGCCGTTGGAGCTAAGGATACTTATCGAGTTCCACCCTATCCATCGACCCATAACCTAGGAACTTGTCGCATGAGCTTATATCCTAAAGATGGGGTTTGTAATAAGCACGGACAAAGTCATGATATTAAAAATTTATTCATCTCTGATGGCAGTCAATTTACTACTAGCGCGGCGGAAAATCCAACATTGACCATCGTAGCCTTAGCTATTCGTCAAGCTAAATTTATTGCTAACCAGTTATCAACTAAAATAATTTAAAGGACGTTAAAATGAAAAAAATAATTTAAATAAAACAAAATTATAACAACCTATTATATATATTTCTTGTTGCCCTAGGATTATTATTAATCTCAAGTAGTAGTCATGCCGAGGTTGAGCTTTACAACAAAGACAATATGAAAGTATCCGTTGGTGCTTTTTTGAGTGCTGTTTATGTTAATAGCAGTTCCACTTTTTCGGCTCCCGAAAAAATGGATAAAGAACAATCTAGAGCACGTTCTTCTTTTTGGGTGTCTGTTGGCGATCAAATTGATGATTTACAGCTTACAGATAGTGTTGTTGATACCCGTCAGTTCTATGGCACAGTGTTAGGAAAGTGGGGGGAAGTATTATTTGATAAATATTTTGAGATTTTTAGCCGTACCACAGTCTTTAATGACGTTAATTTGATGGGGGTTGGTAATGTTAGCCAAACCCTAGGCGTAATAGATTCTGAGTTTGTTTCTTTTGGAAATTTAGGTACTGGCCATACTTTTCCGTTACCGATCGGTAAAATTACCTATCGTTCACCGGATATTAATGGTTTAAACTAGCAGTTGCTATGGTTGACCCATCGAAGCAGGCTCGAACTGAAACGATTAATTCACAGGAAAAAAAACCACGTTTCGAGGCAGAGTTAACCTATGGCAGAATGGTAATTTAACGGGATTTTTAGGTGGTACAACTCAAGAATCTGAACAGTTAATAGCAGGGGGCGATAGTGTTAAATCTCAAGGAGTAAACTACGGTATATTAATCAGGTAAAGTGGTTTTGTATTACATTTGTCAGCGCTTGATGGCTCAGGCATTGGGCCACTAATTAACTCGTAAGGAGGTTATGTTATTAACGAGTTAGGTAAATTTCAAGAGTTAGACGTTAAAGCCAGATTAGTTCAGCTTTCTTATTCTTTTGATGCCGAAAAATTATTTATTTCTTCGGGTAAAACAGAGGAAGAAGGTCCATTTTCACAAAGTAGCAAAACATTTGATGCAAAATCATTAGCATTTGGTTGGTATCATAAATTTTCGGAACAACTGACATTGCTGACAGAATATAACCAATTCGAGCATAAAAACAAAGAAGAGGTTGATATTTTTTCAATGGGAATTGAATTAATGTTTTAGCAAGTATATTGAGGTATACGTCACCGAACCCGATGACGTTTGACTATTTGTTTGAGACAAGTTGCCATGAAAGTATTTCGGCTGCCGGATCATGGCAGTCGGAGTTGAACTTTACGTGTTCTTTATTGTTGAGATAGGCCGTACAAGCTACCCGTAAAGCGGATGAAAAATTGGCGATTGAGCCACGTTTCACTAACCCCTCATAATAAATTTTGGATAAAAACTCAGAAAGTTTTAGGTTTTCTTCCTCTGATATTCTATCTAGGAGTTGCCAAAAGATCAATTCAAGTCGAATACTAGTAACTAGACCATCAATTCGAATAGAGCGCGTTTTTAGTTCAAATAAAGCGGTATCACTGTTTATATAAATTTTACACATACTCCCAATCCCATATAATATGTTATATATATAAAAACAATAGATGATTATTTTTATTAAAACAATATTAACCCTTCCCCAATATGAAATGAATCTGAAGTTAAGGTGTACTAAGTATGTGTCGATATTTTGAATCACACATTTAATAACAAATGCGTGATTCCATGATGCATGTTTCAGAGTGTTCAGTGCTTCTTCTATTTATACTACAGTTAAATAATCAAATAATGACTATGCTTAACTTCTTAAAGCGCTTGGCTTGGCGTTAACCCACAGCCCGATAGAATCATGTGGCATAAGAAACGACTGATACGTTCAATATCTTCGGTCTGATATTTACGTTTATCGGTAATGGTTAAAATTTGCGCCTCGAAGTCGGCATAATGTTGAGTGCTTGACCAAATGAGAAAAAACAATTGCTCTGGATCCACTTTGCTCATTTTACCTTGGGCAATCCAGCTATCAATAATTTTGCAGTTGGCTTTTAACCAGTCACGTAAATCAGTACAGAGGTATTTATTTAAGTTAGGTGCGCCTTGAATAATTTCGGTAGCAAATATTTTTGAGGCGTTAGGGTAAAGGATTGCTTGCTCAACTTTGGTTCGAATATATAACTCTAAGGTTGCGGTTGGATCATCCTCTTCGGTTATATCGGTAAATTGTTCGTTCCAGCGCAGCACTATATTTTTCAATAGCGCATTATAAAGTTTTGATTTACTAGAGAAATAATAAAGAAGGTTGGCTTTTGGCAGACCGGCAGCATCAGATATAGATTGAATACTTGTGCCTTTATAACCGTGTTTAACAAATTCTATTTCAGCTGCAATCAGTATTTTTTGATTGTTCTCTGCCCTGATATTGCCTTTTTTACTGTGTTTTTTTTTGTCCACTTAAGGCTCCGTTGATAATTTAATTGTAGCAACGGTATTATAACAGTTATCCTGTTTAACCAAAAAGAGATTGTTTTTAGAGTGAGCAATTTTGTTCTACTACTTTAATATGCAGCATTGTGTACCCCGAGAACTCAACAAAGACAGGGTTAACTACTTCAGCAGTTTTTTTACTTTCCACTCAACTCACCAAGTTGCTCGTGAACTGATTCAATCGCTATTAAGCGCTCTCGTACTGATGTGCTTTCTGTAAAGGCGCTGCTAATAAGCAGTGTTAATACACTCATCACACTGGTGTATGAGTCTAGTGTAGAGGTACTGTGTACAATACAATTTAATCGCCATGTCGCACTTTTTTCTAATGTGGCGGCTGTTGGGTCGGCAATAAGTGCAACGGGAGATTTTTGTTGGCAGGCAAGGGCGATTATATTATCGAGAATAGGGGTTCTTCTTCGCATAGCAAAAACAATCAATAAGTCATCTTCGTTTATATCAAAAAGCTCTTCGGCGATGGCCTGATTAGCGCCGGGGTGTAAAGTCACATTATCGCGTAATAGTGCCAGTTGGCGATGTAAATATTCCGCAAGAAAACGATTGTTGCGATAGCCAATCACACGCACACGTTTTTTAGTGGTGATAGCCTTAACAAGCGTGCGAAGGCTCGAAATGTCGATGCCCTCAAGTGTGTGTTGTAAATTAGCCTGTTCGCGCTTGATATGATTGGTGATGATGTCGTTATTATTCGTCAAGCTTTCCTGTGCATGATTAAAACTATTCGTTTGATAAACGGGCGCACCCCATTTTTTTGCCTCTCTGGCTTGTCGTCGTGCATCATTAAAATCATTGTAACCGAGGCGACTAAAAAATCGGGTTGCTGCTGCTCTAGATGTCTTTGCTAACTCACACAGCTCTGTTGCTGAGTAGTTGGTGATATCACTTGGAAATGACAGTAAGAGATCGGCTAAGCGCTTTTCTGATGGCGGTATGCTTTCATAGTGTTCCCGTATTCTACTATCGAGTAAATCTTGCTTGTTTATATCGGTCAATTCATGCTCCTATGATCTGGTAATAAATTATCACTTTATATTTAATTGAAAATATAATATCAGAAAAGAGTTGCAGTGATGATATTAAAATTTTAGTATTTAAATTATTGGTAATTAATTTTCAGTCTGAGTTTAAGGCAATCATATGACTAAAGCAACATTATGCATTAACGCTGAGCGGTTACAGACCCGTTTGCAGCGCTTGGGCACCATAGGTGCTCTTGAGGGCGGTGGTGTTTCCCGCTTGGCGCTCACCGATGAAGATAAAGAAGGTCGAGATTTACTCGTTAGTTGGATGAAAGAGCTGAACCTTGATATTAAGATAGATGCCATTGGTAACGTCATCGCCACCCTTAAAGGGCAAGAAAATCTACCCTGCATCATGATGGGATCGCATATTGATACGGTATCAACGGGTGGGCTGTTTGACGGAAATCTTGGTGTGTTGGCAGGTCTTGAAGTGATTGAAACACTTATTGACGCAAACATAACACTGGCTAATCCTGTCTCTGTTGGTTTTTTTACCAATGAAGAAGGCTCACGTTTTGCTCCCGATATGATGGGTAGCGCGGTATATACTCAAGCGCTTACTTTGCAAGCGGCACTGCAAACAGAGGGCATTGACGGGGTGACAGTTGGTCAGGAGCTAGAACGTATTGGTTATCAAGGAAGTGCTAGTTTTCCCGATATTAAGCAAAGTGTTGCGGGCTTTATTGAGCTCCACATAGAGCAGGGCCCCGTGCTTGATGAACAAAAAATAGATATTGGCATTGTTGAAGGTGTACAGGGTATTTCATGGCAAGAGATCACTTTAACAGGTGTTTCTAACCATGCGGGTACAACCCCGATGCAATATCGGCAGGATGCAGGTTTACTTGCCGCGAAAGTTAGTACATTCGTTAACCAATTGGCGCTATCGATGGCACCCAATCAACTGGCGACCGTAGGCTCTTTGGAGATCAAACCCAACCTAATCAATGTTATTCCAAACTTTGCTCGCTTCACCGTTGATCTTAGAAATCCTAATGAAGAGGATTTGAAAAAATCGGAAGCAGCACTTGAGCAATATATTACCGTGCAAGCCAAAGCGCATGGTCTCAGTGTTAATAAAAAAATACTGGCTCGCTTTGAACCCGTGCTCTTTAATCCAGCGTTAGTCGATAGCATTGCTGCCTGTGCTAAGACAAATAAGCTGTCGAGCAAGCGCATGTTTTCTGGCGCAGGACATGATGCACAAATGTTTGCACCACACTGTCCAACAGCCATGATATTTGTGCCGAGTTATAAAGGAATTAGTCACAACATCAACGAATATACCAGTCCACAGCAGTTAACTAACGGAGCCAATGTAATGCTTCAAACTGTTATGAAATTTTCATCTCTCAGTAAGGAATTTATAAATGTCTAGAATATTAACCGTTGGTGTTGCCCAATTGGGCCCAATAGCACGTAGTGAACCACGTAGTGATGTGGTTATACGTTTGATCAGTTTACTAACCCAAGCACATAAAAAAGGTTGTAAATTCGTTGTTTTTCCTGAACTTGCGCTGACCACTTTTTTCCCACGTTGGTTTATTGAAAATGAAGAAGAGCTCAATTATTTTTATGAAAAAGAAATGCCCAATGCAGATACTCAGCCGTTATTTGATAAGGCTGCTGAGCTAGGCGTCGGATTTTACTTAGGTTATGCAGAATTAACTGAAGATGACGAGGGTAAATCACATAAGTTTAATACGTCGATACTGGTTGATGATAAAGGACAAATTACGGCTAAATATCGTAAAATTCACTTACCGGGGCACACCGAAAATGAAACATGGCGTCCTTTCCAACATCTGGAGAAACGTTATTTTGAACCGGGAAATACCGGTTTTGGCACCTCAGAGTTCATGGGGGGGAAAGTGGGTATGGCACTGTGTAATGATCGTCGCTGGCCTGAAACATATCGAGTCATGGCGTTGCAAGGAGCTGAGATGATTGTTTTAGGTTACAATACTCCGATGCATTACCCACCAGTACCTCAGCATGATCACTTACAAGCGTTTCATAATCATGTGGTTATGCAGGCATCGGCTTATCAAAATGGCTGTTGGATCATCGCCTGTGCTAAAGCGGGTAATGAGGAAGGCTGCGATTTACTTGGCGATAGCTGTATTATTGCGCCAACGGGAGAAATTGTAGCTCAGGCAACCACACTGGGTGATGAATTGATTGTGGCCGAATGCGACTTTGAACGTACTCGTGAGATCAAAGAACATATTTTTAACTTTGATTTGCACAGAAGACCAGAGGAGTATGAGATTATTACTCGCCCTAAAGGTCGCACAGATAAATGATCTAGTTCAACGACTTAAAGAGGTGCCAATTATCTTAAGTCGTTGCTTCTATAGAAATAAAAATGAATCTCTAGTCATTTAAACCGTATTTCTTTATTTTTCGATAAAGGGTGGCAATACCGATATCTAACTCTTCTGCCACCAATTTACGGCTACTTAGTCGACTAATCGCATCCTCAATACGTAATTTTTCAATATGCTCCAGAGTCATTCCCGCACTTTCCGTGACAACAGTTACTGTGTTTGTCAGTTGTGCTACATCTTTGTCTTGGTTTGTTTGAAAATGCGGAGGTAACAGATCAATGTCAATCTGCTCGCCATCAGGCAAAATATTAATAAGGTATTCGACCAAGTTACTAAGCTCTCTCACATTACCAGGCCAATGGTATTGGGTTAGACAAGCCATTGTTTGCTCACTAATGCCGGGGTAGGTTGCCCCGAGTTTTTTTGTGTGTATATCGAGAAAATAATTGATCAACAATGGCACGTCACCTGCGCGATCTTTTAGCGGAGGAAGCTGTAAGGGCACTACATTGAGTCGGTAGTAAAGATCTTCTCTAAATTGATTATTGGCAATCAAGTCGACAAAATTACGATTGGTTGCCGAGATAATACGAATATCGACCGGCAATGCTTTATGCGAGCCAACGGGCATAACTTCTCGTGTTTCAAGCACTCTGAGTAATTTAGCTTGCAGTTGCATCGACATATCACCTATTTCATCAAGAAAAAGGGTGCCGGTATCGGCCGCTTGGATCAAGCCAATCCTACCTTTGCTGGAGGCACCAGTAAAAGCGCCCTTGATATAACCAAAGAGTTCGCTTTCGAGTAATTCATTGGGGATCGCCGCACAGTTTATCGCAATAAAGGGATTTTTTGCTCGGGGACTCAGCTTGTGTATTGCATTGGCGATAACCTCTTTACCGGTACCACTTTCACCGTTAATCAGTACGCTTGATGGACTGGGTGCAATTTTGCTGATCAGGGCTTTTACCTGTAGCATTTGTTTACTTTCACCAATGGTGTCCGCTAATACCGCATTTGCTGCTGAGGTGATAATAGGGTTATGAGGTTGGTGAAAAGACATTAAAAAGAGTTTATGAGCATCCGTATTACTGAATCGACCGACCAATAACTCTTCTCTATTTCCGAATGAAATAATATGTTGCTGCTGGTTATCAATGTTGTTTTTGCAATGGGATAATGCCCGAATATTTATCGGTGTTTTTTGTAGATCTTTTTTTGTTAGGTTTAGGTTGTTTAGTGCGGGTTGGTTACCGTATTTGACGTAGTCCTCTTCATCGAGTACCAGCACGCCTTGATCCATATTATCAATAAGATTAATAAAGACGGCTTCCAGACCATGAGGCTGGGTTTTATTTTCGGCTAGCTTAGAGATAACCAATTGCGCTATATATTTGATGTAATCAGAAAAAAGGCAGGTGTTTTCTTTTATCAGTTGCTGAGATTCATCGCTAAACGCGACTAAGCTGATCACGCCGATACAGCGATTTTCGATTAATATGGGTACACCTAAAAAAGCCGTTTCATGACAATTTTCACTGGTATTGCAGTCTTCACAGAGTGAGTCTGTTTGGGTTCTTATTAGTATTTTTTCTTGTTTTGTTTCAATTATGTAGCGAAATAATCGGGAACTGGTATTAAGCTTTTTACCAAAAAAGTGATCGTAGGGGCCCGTTCCCGCAATACGGACTAAATCTGAATCGACTACTTCGGCATCCACCTTGAGTACCGCGGCTAACATTTTGGTGAAGCGGATAATCGTTGGCTGAATAGCCATTAATTCAGAACGTTTATTTTTATCTAACATATATACCCATTTTTAGCGTTTGAATTGTCACCGAAATATCACTCAATTATTCGACATAAAAACCAAGGTAAAAGCAAAGTTAACGCTATGGTGCAACGTAAGTAGGGTCTAGTCTTGAGCAGTCGTTATTAACGGGGGAAAAGGTTTTATCAAATATCCCTTGCAGGTATTGTACCTAATTATATCATTGATTATGCTCACTAGTATTAGTTTTCTTGACCGAATAGTTATCAAAATGATAGTTATCATTGCTATCACTATCATTTTTGCAAGTTTTACGGATTTATCTTCTATATGGTCTTAATGAAAAGCGAGTAAAATGGTTATCTATCAGGTTAAAAAGTCACGATGACTGGGGTTAAAACATAGTGTTAGAGCCAATGGCTTAATTAATTCAATGACTCAAACAGGGGAATGCTAACTTGGCATGTATATTGGAAGACAAGTTATTATTCTAATGCATATTTAATACATATCTACTAATGATAAGGTGTAGTTTTGACTGATTTTAATTTTCACATTGATCGCAATCGCCATTTTAATGGTGAGTTGTCTGCGCAGTTTTCGGTTCTTGAAGCGGAAAAAGCCCGCAGCTTTCATCAGCGTTTACCTGGTTATCAACCGACGCCACTGCGTGAGTTGGATAATTTAGCCAAAGAGTTTTCTCTGAAAAAAATATTGGTTAAGGATGAATCATACCGCTTTGGCTTGAATGCATTTAAAATGTTGGGTGGCGTTTATGCTATTGCTCGCCTGTTATGTGAGGAATTTGACCTTGATATCAATGCTTGTGATTTTGATAAATTAAATAATCATATAAAACAGAAACTGACTTTTGCTACCGCTACCGATGGTAATCATGGCCGAGGTGTTGCTTGGGCCGCCCAGCAATTGGGTCAACATGCCGTGGTTTATATGCCCAAGGGCTCTGCTAGCGAGCGTGTTAACAATATCCGTGCACTCGGCGCTGAGTGTATTGTCACCAATCTTAATTACGATGATACCGTTAGGTTAGTGGTTGAAAAATCCACTAAAAATGGCTGGAAAGTGGTTCAGGATACTGCATGGGAAGGTTACAGTAAAATTCCAACCTGGATCATGCAAGGTTATAGCACAATGGCAGTAGAAGCGATTGAGCAAATTAGCGAGCAAAACATTGCTAAACCGACGCATGTTATTTTACAAGCAGGTGTTGGTGCTATGGCTGGCGGTGTACTGGGTTTTCTTGCTGAAAAATTCGGCGCAGAAAATATAAAATGTATAATTGTTGAACCCAATCAAGCCGATTGTATTTATCGTTCAGGTATCAACCCACAGGGTGAAATGGTGAATGTTGACGGTGAACTCTCGACTATTATGGCGGGTTTAGCTTGTGGTGAGCCGAACCCCCTTAGCTGGGATATATTACGCAACTGTGCCAGTCATTTTGTTTCTTGCGAAGACAAACTTGCTGCATTGGGTATGAGAGTATTAGCTAACCCTATGGGGAATGATCCGCGTATTGTTTCTGGAGAGTCTGGCGCAATTGGCCTTGGCTTACTTGCCGCACTCTATTACAGCGAAGATAGCGCAGCGCTTATGGCAAAGCTTGACCTTGACGCTGACTCTGTTGTCTTGTTGATCAGTACCGAAGGTGATACCGATGCCGTGCATTATCGTGATGTGGTTTGGCAGGGTAAATATGCCAGTATTTGATCTAGTCGCACCATCAGCTAGCTCACAATAAGCCAAGCGAACAGGAATATTTATGAATAAAGAAAGAGACTTTTTAGACCCTTTATCAGCCACGTCCGCTGGACAGCAAGGTGTGTCACAGGCGCTGCTGATCCGTCATGGATGGGTCGGTGATCATCAAAGTCTCATGCAAGCAGATATTCTGGTGCAGAACGGTAAAATAGCGCAAGTTGCCACGAATATTTCTCCGCAAGGTATTGATTGTGTCGTGATTGATGCCACTGATAAGTATGTGTTACCCGGTGGCATAGATGTCCATACGCATTTTAATATTGATGTGGGCTTAACGCGCAGTTGTGATGATTTCTATACGGGTACCCGAGCGGCGGCTTGTGGTGGTACCACCAGCATTGTTGATCATATGGGTTTTGGCCCTAAAGGTTGTGATCTGTTTCATCAGCTGAAGGTGTATAAAGAGTACGCTAAAGATAAAGCGGTCATTGACTATAGCTTTCACGGTGTGATCCAGCATATTGACGACACTATCTTGCAACAGATGCAAGCGATGGTACATGAAGAGGGCATTGCCAGTTTCAAACTGTATCTCACTTATCAACATAAGCTGGAGGATGATGCGGTATTCAAAGCCCTTAGTCAGCTGAAAAAAGTAGGGGCATTGACAACGGTTCATCCTGAAAATGATGCCGCTCTTACTATCAAACGCGCTCAACTGTTAGAGGAGGGCAAAACAGCAGCAAAGTATCATGCGCTAAGTAGACCATTAGAATGTGAAGCCGAAGCGATAGCCAGAATGATTAATTTAGCGAAACTTGCGGACGATGCTCCGCTGTATATCGTGCATTTATCTAATGGGCTTGGCCTTGATTATGCGCGTATGGCGCGTGCTAATAACCAAGCGGTCTGGATTGAAACCTGTCCACAATACTTATTGCTTGATGATAGCTGTTATCAACGTAAAGATGGGCTGAAGTTTATTTTGAGTCCACCGCTGCGCCCCGAAGCTGAGAAAGAAAAACTCTGGCGCGGTATTATTGATGGCAGTATAGACACCTTAGCTACGGATCATTGTGCGTTTACTTATCAAGAGCAAAAACAACTAGGAGCAGACAACTTTACCCTATGCCCCAATGGTTTACCCGGTGTAGAAACCCGCATGCCTTTATTGTTTTCAGAGGGCGTAATGAAGGGACGAATTGATGTACAGCGTTTTGTTTACTTAACCAGTTATCAGCCCGCAAAACTCTTTGGTCTCTATCCCCAAAAAGGCAGTCTTGCCATTGGCTCTGATGCCGATTTAGTGATTTTTGATGCGAATGACAAACGAATTATTAGCCATGAACAATTGCATGACAACAGTGATTATACACCGTTCGAAGGAATATCTTGTCTCGGCTGGCCACAGATGACTATTAGCAGGGGAGCGATTGTGGCATGTAATGGGGAATTTACGGGAAAAGCGGGTTACGGCCGCTTTATGCACCGAAAACCTTTTTCCGTTTAAAGCCAAGGAGGTGTCATTTAACGTACTTAGCGGTAGTTAGAGACAGGTGTAACATGGCTTCAAGCACACTACCGCTGATAGCTCGGGCTTTATCAGAAACCGTAGTATAGTCAGCATTAACCCCTCTTGGGTCGATATCGGCTATTTTAAAGCCCGTTGCGACGCTAAGACCACTATTTAATAATCCTCTTACCATACCCGTTAACGGGGCATAAACGGGTAAGTTCTCCACTTGTGCAATTAAATCACCTTGTTGTACTAGGTCACCGATGTGAACAAAATTTTGCATTACGCCGTCGCAAGGCGAACGCAGTACTCTTTCGTGAGTATAACCGCCTATATTTCCGGGAATGCCCGTGTTTTCCTGAGTAACCCCATCATAGATTACTCTGCCCAAATGGTGACCCCTATTGGTTTCAATGACGGCGTGGCAATCTTTACCCGCATAAAAGCCGGGACCAAGGGCTATGGTGATGGGTGCCATGTGTTTTGCCGTGCCTAAATTGCGTTTTGCCAGAATAGCATCTACTAAATAGTTGGCGTTAAGTTGACTTATTAATTGAGCACCGGGGTCTATTAACACCGGAATTTTATTTTCACTCAGTAACTTAAAGGCAGTGACACAGTTTGATGCAGCCACTGCCGTTATGCCCTCTACTTGTTGAGGCTCCCCGTACAGACACTGGCCGAAAGAAACGCTACACCTGATCATGGTGGGTCGGCTTATATCTACCATTATCACCTTATAACCACAATGATGAAGGCGTACCGCAACGCCTGTGGCAATATCACCAGCGCCACGGATCAGGACCCGCTTATTTTTAATGCCAGTGGCTTCAATAACCAAGGAAGTGGATGGCGAGGCTGTGACGGTTGTAGTATTTTGGTCTGTTTTAGTCATTTATACCTTTTCACTTATTATCAGAATTTAGGACACTTTTAATGTAGCGGTTTTAGTTATTTAATCAGAACCTTTTGAATCGCGGTTGTGCTATTAAGCTGCGTTAGCCAGACACTGGTTAATATCGGTTCCTCATTGAGTAAGTTGTTGGCCAGCACCAATAACGCCTCAGGATCACTCGATAGATCACCTTTATTGATCACCCAAATTTTTTTTGATTGGCGGGGTGAGCCTTTAAACATGCCCAGAGGGTTGTTAATTAACCGTTTTAGTACCGCTTGGTCTATGGTCATGCTCTCATTACAGTGAGTGATGTCAGCAAACTCAGACCATCGGTGGATTTTGGTACGGTCTGCCTGAGAAAAAATAGCATCAGCCCCCGTTATCGCCATGACTATGTCTGAGCATTGCGCTATGCAGGGTTCATGTGCTGCGGGGGCTTTAATAGTCAGATGGTTAGCGCCATCCGCTTCAATAATGAGTACACTAAATAAAGTTGAGTCGCGCAGGTTTTCTATTTGCTGTAGCGATAGTCCTTTAACTTTTGTTTTTGGGTCAGCTTTTTTTTTAACTTTAGTGTTAGCCTTAGTCTCAGCGTTAAGATCATCCCGTTTATTAATCGGCTGTTCAGGCAGTTTATTTTTATAGAGAAAGCTCGTGCTAGGGGCAGAGGTCGCCTGCTTATGGCAGAATAACTGCGGTGTTAATTTTTCAATGTCAGTGTTATTAATCTGCGTCTCATAAATATTATCGAGCTCAAGTATGTGATCAAAGTGTGTTTTATCAGGTAGGTACATCTTGGTTGTTGTTGTTATCGCTACGCGATGGCCTAACTGTTTGAAAAAGTTTGCGAGCCAATAGCTAAGGTGGGTTTTGCCACCAGCCCCGACAATTGAAATAGTGATGGTGGTATTATTCACCTCGGGGTCTTTAATACATACGCTAGCCACACTTGCCTTATTAAAAGTTGCCTTATTAAAACTCAGCAGACGTTGAATTGATTTTTTGTATTCGGCACTTAGATTACTTTTATTTGTCTGCATTATTTTAAACATTAAAGGTATAGTAAACTCACTCAATAAATCACTCATTCAGCTACATTAAGGTAAGGTAAGATTTATGACGTCTAAGCTTACATCGGCTAAATTATCCGCCCCTAAGTTAGCATTTTCTACAGCTACAACACTTGATCTAGACTGCATTATGCCGGCAGCCGGCCTTTCTTCGCGCATGGGAGAATGGAAGATCATGCTGCCTTATAAAGACAGCACTATACTCGAAACCAGTGTGAAAAATGCCTTGTCTGTCTGTTCGAGAGTGATCTTGGTTGCGGGTCACAGAGCCACGGAACTGATTGACAAAATGCACGGTTACCCTGATGTCGAGATAGTGATCAATGAAAACTATCATCAGGGTATGTTCTCATCCATACAACAAGGACTTAACCATGTTCGCAGTGATTATTTCTTTATCGCCCATGCAGATATGCCATGCATAAGCCCTGAACTTTACCGTAATCTTTGGCAAGCTAGAGCGCAGGGCAGTGTTTTTCTAGGCGATAAGAGCCGTTCTGGGCATCCTGTGCTCATTGATTCCGCGCTTAAAGACGCGATATTAAAACAAGCGGATAGTGCTTCAATGAAGGCGATACTTAGGCGATTTTCAATGACCTACTTAAAATTAGCAGATACGGCTATTCATTTTGATATCGACACACCTGCCGATTATGAAAAACTTTGTGCTGAGTATCCACATTTAGGAGACTAATACGTTTGTATTGATTAACTATCAAAGTGATAGTTGGCTCTTAAATTGATAGTCAGTTGTTAAAATGATAGTGATAATGCCCTTCTTTTTACCCTATAACTTTGCTACCCCCTACGGCACAGCTTTTTGCTGACAGAACTGCCTATGATATGAGTGAGTTCATTACTTTCGGTTAGCATTATGATGGCCGAACTTGATCTACATCATGTCTGCCACCATAAAGCTTTTCAATCTACACTGCTTAGCTCACTTTGGCGCATTCATTGCTCTTATAGCCAAAAGCAACATTTTTATTCCCAATCTAAGCATTATTAAGGAAAGTTATCATGGCAGACATTATGCGCCCCGTTCCCTTCGACGAGTTACTTAACCGTATATTTAGCGAATACAAAGCAAGCCATTCAGTCTTTTCTATTCCCGCTAAACAGTTCTACCAAAAGGAAAGTGAGCAAAACATTTCAGTCTGGGGCGAAAGCAGTGCTACCCCCGTGGGTCCCGCTGCTGGACCTCATACCCAGTTGGCACAAAACATTGTCACCTCATGGTTGGCTGGCGGACGTTTTATGGAGTTAAAAACCGCACAAATATTAGACAAACTTGAAGTCTCAAAACCTTGTATCGATGCTGAAGATGAGTGTTTCAATACGGAATGGTCAAGTGAATTTACCTTACATAAAGCTTTTGATGAATACCTAAAAGCGTGGTTTGTCTTACATTTACTTGAGGCACTATTTACATCTAAGTTAACCTCTAATCTTTTATCGACTTCTGCCACTGAAAAACAAGCCACGGCTAAATCTTTCATCTTTAATATGAGTGTTGGCTACGATCTTGCGGGTATTAAAACCCCACAAATGCAGGAATACATCAACAATATGATGGATGCCTCAAAGCATGCTAAATTTGAGCAATATAAGGCTGAGTTGAAAGACTTTATTGAACATTCACCCTTGTTAGATGATAGTGGGCTTAGCGTAGATAAAGTTCAACTGCTCAAGGTGGTTGATCAGGTTTCTGCCCAACTAACACGAGGCGTTACCCTGTCCACTATGCATGGTTGTCCGCCGAATGAAATCGAAGCGATTTGTCGCTATATGATTGCAGAAAAAGGTATTAATACCTACGTTAAGCTCAATCCTACATTACTGGGTTTTGCCCGAGTAAGACAAATATTAGACCAATCGGGTTTCTCCTACATCGCCTTGAGTGAAGAATCCTTTTCTCATGATTTACAAATGGATGCCGCTAAAGCAATGCTGCATAGATTAGTGGCATTGGCTAAAGAAAAAAGTATTGGTTTTGGCGTTAAACTGACCAACACTTTGGGTACCTTAAACAATAAAGGCCGACTGCCCGACAAAGAAATGTACATGTCAGGTCGTGCTTTATTTCCGCTTTCTATCAATGTTGCCCTAGCACTGTCGCGTGAATTTTCTGGTCGTTTGCCTATTTCCTATTCGGGTGGTGCGAGTAAATTTAATATACGTGAGATCTTCGAAACCGGTATACGCCCCATTACCATGGCGACTGATTTGCTTAAACCTGGTGGTTATATGCGCCTGACTGAATGCGTTAAAGCGTTAGATGCCAGTGATGATTGGCAAATGGCTCAGGTTGATTTGGCAAAGTTAGAGATACTGGCGGCAAAATCATTAACCGCGTCTTATGCGCAAAAAGAGTGGCGAGGCCCAGAAGAGATCCGTATAGATAAAGCTGTGCCCCTGACCGATTGCTATGTAGCGCCGTGTGTTAGTGCGTGTCCAATCAGCCAAGATATTCCTGAGTACATACGTTTAATGGGCGAGCATAAATACAGTGACGCCCTGACCGTTATTTATGAGCGTAATGCGCTGCCTGCGATAACGGGTCATATTTGTGATCATGAATGCCAGTACAACTGTACCCGCAGAGATTATGAAGGGGCTGTCAATATCCGTGAAATGAAAAAAATAGCGCTTAAAAAAGGTTGGCAAGACTACAAAGCTAAGTGGCAGAAACCAAAAATTGATAAGAATAAGCAAGCGGTAGCGGTTATCGGCGCTGGCCCTGCGGGTTTATCGGTGGCATATTTTCTGGCTAAATCAGGTCATCCAGTGACCATCTTTGAAAAAGAACACAGTGCAGGAGGCGTGGTTAAACATATTATTCCTCAGTTTCGTATTCCAGCAGAGACGATTGAGCATGATTTAAAATTTGTTCAGGATCACGGTGTCAAAATTGAATATGGTGCTGATGCCAATATAAAAAGCTTGAAGAGCAAAGGATATAAGTACATTTGCCTTGGTATAGGAGCAGACCAAGGCAACGCAATTACACTACAAGGCGATAATAGCACTATCTATAAGTCACTTGATTTTCTGCGTCGTTTTAATAACGGCGAGTCACTTACCTTGGGCAAACATGTGGTCGTGGTGGGTGGCGGTAATACCGCAATGGACAGTGCCAGAGCCGCACTCAGAGTTGATGGCGTTGAGCAAGTGACTATTTTATATCGTCGCAGCTTAGCCGAAATGCCAGCCCATAAAGGTGAGTATGATCTCGCGGTAAAAGATGGCGTTAAGTTTATGTTTTTAACGAACCCTCAGCGTTTTGAAAAAGACGGTACGGTCACCGCAAGTGTCATGAAACTGGGTGAGCCTGATGAGCAAGGACGTTGTCGTCCTATTGAAACCGAGCAGACGATTGCGCTTAATGCGGGAGCATTAATTACCGCGATTGGTGAGAAAGCAAATACCGAGGTGTTGACTCGCATAGGCTTGGTCATGGGCGAGAAGGGTTGGCCAGTGGTTGATGATAAAACCTGTGAAACAGATATTAACAATGTCTTTTTATTGGGTGATGCTCAAACAGGTCCTTCGTCCATCGTCTCGGCGATTGAAGGCGGTAGAAAAGCGGCGAGAACGATTCTTTCGCGCGAACTTAACATGCCAGTACCGATCTCTTTTGACTCGGCGACCAAAGCAATCGATATTTATCCGCGTAAAGGCATTATTGACGTAAAAATGATTGAAGCTGAGGAATTAAAAACCGCACAACAAACCCCATTTGTTGCCCAAGAGGCTAATCGCTGTCTTGAGTGCTCTTATGTTTGCAGTAAGTGTGTGGATGTCTGTCCAAACCGTGCCAACATCTCTTTGCCAATCCCTGGCTTTAAAGATGAAAATCAAGTACTGCATTTAGATGCCTTTTGTAATGAATGTGGCAACTGCGCACAATTTTGTCCTTGGGATAGCAAGCCCTATAAGGATAAATTTACCCTCTTTAGTTTACGTGAAGATTTTGATAGCAGTAGTAATGATGGATTTTATGTGGCGGGTAAAAATATTTTGCTGCGCTCGGCGGGTGACTCTCAAGTATTTAATATCAATGAGCAGGGCAAGACCGATATCCCTGAGTCTTTGGCTGATGAAGCCACGATGATCCACTATGTTTTATCTCATCACAGTTATCTTTTGGGTAAAGTTGAATTATAAGAAGGAGTAAGAAATGTTATTACTGAAAAATGCAACCGCAGTACAATTAGAGCCCACTTTTGTTAAAGAAGGGGTCGACATTGTCATAGAAAAAGGCCTGATCAAAGAAGTCGGCATAAATCTGCAAAGTAAGTACCCATCGGCGCGCGTTAAAGACTTAAAAGGCAAACTGGTGATGCCGGGCATTGTTTGTTCGCATAATCATTTTTATTCGGGTCTAGCCAGAGGCATCATGGCAGATATAAAACCCAGCCCAGACTTTATCTCCATCTTGAAAAATTTATGGTGGCGCTTAGACCGAGCATTAGACGAAGAGGTCGTTTATTACAGTGGTCTTATTTGCTCACTTGAAGCGATTAAAAGTGGCTGTACCTCGGTAATAGACCATCATGCCTCACCTAACTTCATTGCGGGCTCTCTCAGTACCTTGCGTAAAGGTTTCTTAAAAGCAGGTCTTAGAGGCATGACTTGTTTTGAAACCACAGATAGAAACAGAGGCATAGATGAAATGGCTGAAGGCGTGGCCGAAAATGTCCGCTTTGCTCAGTTAATTGATGCAGCTAAAGCTAAAGGTGACGAACCTTATTTAGTGGAAGCGCATATAGGTGCCCACGCACCATTTACGGTCAGCAATGAAGGGCTGAGTCTTTTGTCAGACGCGGTAAAATTAACCGGTCGTGGCTTGCATATTCATGTGGCAGAAGACCGTTATGATGTGACCCATAGTCATCATCACTATACGCAAGATGTCATTGAACGACTTGACGACTATGGTTTAATCAACAGTAAAAGCTTACTTGCACATGGTTTGTTTTTATCAGAAAAAGACATTGCACTTGTTAATAAAAAGGATGCCTTTTTAGTGCACAATGCGCGTTCCAATATGAATAATAATATTGGTTATAATGATCAGTTAGCGCGTTTTAAAAATGTGGCCTTGGGCACTGACGGCATTGGAGCAGATATGTTTGAAGAGCTGAAATTTGCCTTTTTCAAACATCGTGATTCAGGTGGACCATTGTGGCCTGATAGTTTCCTAAAACAGCTACATAATGGTAATGAAATTTTATCTCGAAACTTTTCGGCTAAATTTGGTCAATTAGTGGCAGGAAATAAGGCAGATCTTACTATTCTCGATTATATTAGCCCAACCCCATTGATGGCTGAAAATCTTGCGGGACATTTTGCTTTTGGTCTTAATGCCAGCAATGTTTCTAGCGTGATCGTAGAAGGTCAATTTGTCTATGAAGATAGAGCGTTTCCTTTTGATGTCTCTGATATCTATGTCCAAGCAAGAAAAGTGGCCGATCGATTATGGAAAACGATGGATGACCTCAACTAGTGTTTTAATACCAGTTTCATTAAATTAGTTCCCACTCAGAGCTTGTCAGTGCTTTGAGAATAAGTAGAATTTTTTTGTATATAGTCACTCTATATTAAAGGAATTCTGTGCGATTATCGAAGCACTGACAAACTCCCAAAGGGCGAGTTTAAAAGGCTTATATGCTACGTTATTGATTTTGACAAGGACGCTACAGGGACGTAGCTTCTTAGAGAATGCAGGAGCATATTCTCCTGAATAACCATTCTCTTCAATCAATGCCTTGCCTCTAAGCCTTTTAAATCTCGCTGAGTGGGAAGAGACTTAGTGGAATTGGTATTAGTAACCTTTGATAACCGTTATCAATCTTGATGAATGCTCACAATTAGAATATTTATAATGCATTGTTTTTTTGATTTTGTGAAAAAGGATGACGAGTAGTACCTCCTTCATCCAAGTAGCGCATAATAATACCAAAAGACAAATCTAGCTCGGTCTCAAGCACTATTGCTACTTTATGACCAGAGCCTTTTGCGTCACTGATACTTTCACCATTTTTACTATTAATCATCTGAGTTAGCGTAAATGTTTGGTTGCCAGTCGGTGTCATCAGCTCCAGTTTATCGCCAGTAAGAAATTTGTTTTTAACGTCAATTTCTATAAGGCCAGTGGCATCATTTCTCCCTAAAACTTCACCAACAAATTGCTGGGTATCACTTTTTGAATAACCATATTCATAGTTTTGGGCATCACCATGACGGTGTCTCTGTAAAAAACCTTCGGTGTATCCTCTATGCGCTAAGTGTTCTAGGTCAGTATTTAAGTTTTTATTAAATGGCTTATCGGCCATCGCATCATTAATAGCATGACCATAAATTTGCGCAGTTCTTGCGCAGTAATAAAAGGATTTAGTTCGGCCTTCAATTTTAAGCGAATGAACGCCCATTTTTACCAAACGATCTACAT
This sequence comes from Colwellia sp., assembly GCA_037132835.1. Classification (GTDB taxonomy): domain Bacteria; phylum Pseudomonadota; class Gammaproteobacteria; order Enterobacterales; family Alteromonadaceae; genus Colwellia. Next base: position 23,321 of record JBAHZW010000159.1, read on the forward strand.
GTTCTACCGCACGTAAATCTTTAGAGTTCATGATATAAGTGCCATGCTCATCTTCAAAGGCTGGCATATATTCACCGGGGCGACCTGCTTCTTGTAGTAATATGACATCATCAATGGGTTCTTGAGAAGGTGTAATGATATCTTGCCCTGGTTGGTAAATATCAACCGGATTCGGCTTAACGGCAATAATATCACCTGTCTCTGTTTCTTTTGCTTCGTGAATGTCATACTTCCAGCGACAAGCATTAGTACATGTGCCTTGATTTGGGTCTCGTTTATTAATATACCCTGAAAGTAGGCAACGTCCAGAATAGGCCATACAGAGTGCCCCGTGAACGAAAACTTCTAATTCCATTTCAGGGCAATGAAAGCGGATATCCTCAATTTCATCAAGGGATAGTTCTCTTGATAATATGACTCGCTCCACCCCTTGTTGTTGCCAAAACTTAACCGTTGCCCAGTTAACCGCATTGGCTTGCACTGACAAATGAATTGGCATTTCAGGAAAGTTTTCTCTGACCAACATAATTAGACCCGGATCTGACATAATTAATGCATCAGGTTTCATAGTAATAATGGGTGCTATATCTTTAAGGAAGGTTTTTAGCTTGCCGTTATGTGGTGCTATATTATTAACCAGATAGAATTTTTTACCGAGTTGGTGAGCTTCATTTATACCTATTTTAATGGTCTCTAAGCTGAACTCATTATTTCTTACGCGTAAGGAGTAACGAGGTTGTCCAGCATAAACAGCATCGGCACCGTAGGCAAAAGCATAGCGCATGTTTTTTAAACTGCCTGCGGGAGAAAGAAGTTCAGGTTTTATCATAGAGTGCTCGGTATATTGAAGGGTAAAAGCAAAAAAAATAGCGGCGCATTATACCCAATAATCACGGATGCGACTATTTTAAATTAAGCTAACTTTGATTTAGATCAAGGTTTTTGTTATGCCAATTCCAAAGCCGTACTTTCGAAGAACGCTTACCTAATACCAGTTTCATTAAATTAGCTACGTTATTGATTTTGACAAGGACGCTACAGGGATGTAGCTTCTTAGAGAATGCAGGAGCATATTCTCCTGAATAACCATTCTCTTCAATCAATGCCTTGCCTCTAAGCCTTTTAAATCTCGCTGAGTGAGAATAAACTTAGTAGAATTAGTATTATTTACTTCCCTTTAAAAAACACATCTTATCAATTAATTAATATTATTGATATGGTTAGCTTTAGGTATAAGAGGGTGAATTTATTATGTGATAGCGGGCATATTGTACCAAGTGAAATAATGAATGATCTACTCATTACTTCATTTGGTATTACATATTTAATGCTGAGAGAAGGTAAATAGTTTGTTGGCTACTTTTCTTATTCTCAGTTGAGATTATTTACCAAGTAATATGAATATTTTTTTAGCGATATCGGTATTATCCATCTGTCCTTTAAACATAGTACTGCTTTTTCCAAAGGCAAATACAGGTACGTCGATGGCTGTATGGCCATCAGAAGTCCAGCCAGTATTGGTACGGGTATCGATGATTTGCTTAATTGCACCGTAAATGCTTTTGCTAACCCTAGGTTTTGACGTTTTCTTTTGTTCGGCTTTATTTAAGTGATTAAAGCTTGCTAGTTCTGCAATGGTTTGATTTTTGGCTTGCTGTAATAAAATAACTTCTTCTGCTGTTACATTAAAATTAAGTCGTTCACTGGCAGATTTTATGCTGATCTCTGTTTTTACTAATTGTTTGGCGATTTTTTGTGGCGAATGTTTCATCTTACGTAAAATTGTTGGATCCCATTCGTAGAGACCATTTGCTGCCACAGTAAAACCACCAGTACTGTGATCAGCGGTAACAATGACTAAAGTATCGGGGTTGTTTTTTACATATTCTTCTAAGTATTCTAACGTTTTGGCAAGGTCATCCATCTCTGCCATTGCCGCGGCAATATCGTTTGCATGACCCGCCCAGTCTATTTGACTGGCTTCTACTAATAAGAAATAGCCTTGTTCAGTGCTTGCTTGATCTTGACTTACTTGATAACTATCTAGCTGTTTTACCGCGGCTTTTGTCATTGCCGACAGCCTAAGCTTATTAGCGTCATCTAATGCCCATGGTAGACCCACATCGGCAAATAAACCGAGCACCTGAGTTTGTGGTGGTAAATTGTTCAAGGTTTTAGGTGTATCAAGGTAATGAAAACCCGCGGCTTTAAATTCATTAACCAAATTGCGGTCATCACGTATAAAATACTGCCAACCACCACCTAAAATAATATCCGCTTTAATACCATCATCGAGGTAACTATCCGCAATGGCATTATAGTTTTTTCTGCTTTCATTATGCGCTAAGTATGAAGCAGGGGTGGCATGATTTACTTGCGAGGTCACCACAACACCTGTTTTCATCCCCTGCTTTTTTGCCCACTCAAGTACTGTTTCAACAGGGTTTTTATCAACATCTACGCCAATAGCACCATTATAACTTTTAATGCCGGTCGCCAAAGCGGTGGCAGAAGCTGCAGAATCAGTCACATAACCAGAAACTCGGGCAGGATAGGTACTTGCTATACCAACCAGTGTGCGATCAAATACTGTTTGCTCAATCGTCTTGGTTGCTGGGTTATCTTTAAAATAGCGGTAAGCGGTGATATAGGCCGGACCCATACCATCACCGACAACCATAATGATATTTTTAGGCGCAGAAAATGCTATGGCTGTTGTCTTAGCGGTATCTGATGCCGTTAGGTTATTTTGTGCTGTGGTAGCACAAGCGCCTAAGGCGACCGTGACAAAAATGGCAGAAAGTAGTTTTTTCATTAGTTGGTCTCTTTGTCGTGAATGATAGAATGTGGTATTAATTATTTGTCGTTAGCTCAACCCAGACTAGTCGATGATCTGAAGAGGCTTTGCGCTCTTTTATTAAACGGTAGTCGTCGTCTATTTCTAACGGCCAAAAGATGCCTGAATTATTAAGGGTGAAGCCGGCAACGGAGGGCAAAACATAATCGGCTCTTATTCGCCAAAGGGCGGTATGGTGTTTAGCATTGCTATTCTCTGGGCTATGTTGTTTTCCCGCTTGGCTTTTAGGCATAGCATCTTGAATTTTATCATTATTTAAGAGTGCAGCAATACCAGAGTTTATTGCATTACCATCAACATTTGATGCATTCAAATCACCTAAAATAACAAAGCGGCTTTTAGCATTAAGGCCACCTTTAATGCCATTGTCATCGTAAATGTAGTGAGCCTTATCGGTAGAGATATAGTCAGACCAAAAACGTATTTCATCATGGTTTCGTTTACCATTACTATTTTCAGGGCCATCAAAAACAGGCGGTGTAGGATGACTGGCCAGTATATGAATAACTTTACCATTAACATTAACGGGAATATCCCAATGCGACTTGGATGATAATCGTAACGCCCGCCATACCGTGTTGCTATACCAAGGTTTATTGGTGACAGCATCTATTGGTTTTAGGGCATCGGGCATGTCGTGGTATTTAAAATATTGAAAAGTGCGAATATTGGCAAAATCTATGGGGTATTTTGACAGTAAAGCCATGCCAAAGTGTCCAGGAAAATGACCATAACCGTAACCATCACCGGGTAGTTGACCTTTTTTACCGTTACCATCAATATCTAAGCCTGAATTGACGCCAGTATTTACCGCGCCTTGATAAAAATAAGGAAAATTAATTGCCTTTTTGCCCTGCTGACTCTTATTCAAGTAGTTATCAATAAAGCTTTGTAATGCTTGGTGGTCTTTATCACTGTTATCAAACTCATTAAGCAAGATAATATCAGGGTTAACAATTTGAATTATTTCAGCAATATTTTTTATTTGTTGATGATCACTCGCTAGGGCTTGGCTTAATGTGTTAGCTAATTCTTTAGTCAATGACTTAGCTGGGATCTTAGCCGTAGTAGTCTTTGATTTTTTTTGTTTATCATCAAGGTAGTTAAGTGCTTCCATACTGACATTGAAGGTAGCTATTTTTAGTGTCGTTTCTTGTGCTATGACCATAGGAGAAAGTCCCCATATAAGTAAGGCAATTATTGCATTTTTTGTCATCATGGTACCGTATAGTAAATCTGAGTAAATTATTTAACTGGAACTAGGGCGTTAATGCTTGCCTAGCCTATTTAATTAAACCGCAGCCTCGTAAAATAATATCGCAAAGAAAAGAAATAACTTTTTTTATGTCGTCTTCTTCAAAATCGGCTCGATTTATTATCGTTAAAATTTGTGTTTCAAAATCAGCATAATGCTGTGTTGCCGACCAAATGAGAAAAATGAGGTGCACAGGGTCTACATTTACCATTTCACCATTGTCTATCCAATGCTGAAATAACTTGGCTTTTTTTCTTACCCACTGCCTTTGGTAGGTACGAGCATAGTCTTGCAGTTGTTGTGCACCTTGAATTATTTCCATCGCATATATTTTTGATGCTTCCGGGTGTTTGAATGACATTCTCACTTTGGCGGCAATAAATTTCTCTATCGCTACTTTGGGTCCGTCATCGGCTTCTATATCTCCAATGCCTTGATCCCACATATCAAGTGTCTCTTTAAGCACCGCCTGATAAATATTTTTTTTGCTTTTAAAATAGTAAAGAATGTTTGCTTTTGGTAGACCAGCACGATCAGCAATAGCTTGTATTGTTGCGCCTTTATAACCTTGCTTTACAAACTCCGTTCTTGCCGCGGTAACTATTTTAACTTGACATTTATCTCTAATATTACCTGTCTTTTTCTGTTTCTTAGTACTAGTCATGAACTTTGTCCGTTATTATTTTTATATTCGGCATCATTATATTTTCCATACCACGTTTCTATTTCTCTTTGCTATTGATATGAATCACCGTACGTAAAAAACCTATCAGGAGGTTAAGTTTTAATTTTACTAAATACAACGCCTTGAAGAGGTGATAGATAAATGTACTTTATTTTAACTGAAATATACACTGTAGCTGGTTTTTATTGTGTTTTTATTACAGCATATATTTTTACTTACCGTCATTATATTTTTGTTGTTTTATAGGTTACCGAATGATTTTATTACGATCAAATCATTAGTGCGACACTAAAACTTTCTATCCACTTGTTTAACATCAATTTTATTTATTTTTTAAATGGTAAACCAATTGGTTAACTTCTAGTTGTTTGTTTGTTTGATGTTAATCATTGTTATAGATTTACCGCATAATATTCACATAATACTTACATAGCTTTCTCGTTAAAAATATAAACCATAAAATAAATAAGGTTATTTTGTCTGTTTATATGTAACATTACATTTAATGTAAGTCATTGTATTTAATTTATTTTATTGTTACTCCCGTCTTTTTTGTTACACTTTAAATATGAGTTTCATTTATTTATGTTGGTAATATAACTAAAAATTGTAATTAAAATGTCATATGATTACATTTCAATCAACTAATGAAATAAAAACAGAGCAGTTGGTTAAGTTTTTATTGTCAACTTACTCGGTTTAAGAATGAATAACTTTTATCAAATAACTTATTTAAAACATTACTTAAGGAATAAAAGATGAAAACTCATCGTATCTCACGCATAACCGGTGCATTAGTTCTTGCACTTGGACTCTCTACCACCGCTATGGCCAATCTTACCACCTCAGCAATTAAGGGGCAGATTGAAGGACCCAGTGGTAATCCAGCCGTGGGCGCAACCGTTACCATAACTCATGTTCCTTCGGGCACAACTAAAACGGCTACCGTCAACGCCGCGGGTATTTTTGTTGCCAAAGGCTTACGTGTTGGTGGCCCTTACAAGGTTATTGTTGATTCAAATATATTTGAAGACACCATTGTTAATGATGTCTATTTAACCTTGGGCGAAACCTATCCATTAAGCGTCGCATTACATCGAGAAAGTGAACTTGAAACCATTGTGATTACAGGCCAATCAATTAGTGCTCAAGCCATGAGTGCAGGTCCATCAGCACACTTTAATGCTGATGATTTAAGAAATGCACCGTCAATTAATCGAGATCTTATCGATATTGTTCGAATTGATCCACGTGTTTATATTGATGAAAGCCGTAGTGGTGCTATTCAATGTGGTGGTAGTAGCCCAAGGTTTAACAGCCTAACAGTCGATGGCGTACGTATGAATGACAGCTTTGGTTTGAATAGCAACGGTTATCCAACAACGCGTATTCCTTTTTCTTTTGATTCCATTGAGCAAGTCTCGGTTGAGTTAGCCCCTTTTGATGTTAAATACGGCGGTTTTACGGCCTGTAATATTAATGCGGTAACCAAATCAGGTACCAATGA
>JBAHZW010000055.1:0-12525 GCA_037132835.1 Colwellia sp.
TTTATCTAAGCAATTAGAGAAAGCAGATAAAGAGCTTGCTAAAATATCAGGCAAGTTAAGTAATGAGCGTTTTGTGAGTAATGCACCTGAGGCGGTTATCACCAAAGAACGTGCTAAAGCCACTGAATTACAAACAACCTGTGATAAATTAAATGAACAGATCGCAACCATTAAAGCACTGTAGCGGTATAGATTAATTTAAATAACCAATAAAAAAAGGGATAAGCGCTGAGCGTTTATCCCTTTTTTATTATCTTTTACCTATTATTTATACTTTATAGTTTATTTATAGCCATCAACAAACTGTGGTGCCAGTAAACCTAACACAACACGATTTCGTTCCTGAAGTCTTTCCGGTATAGCCATTAATAAATTTTGCTCCTCAAACCAAGGTTGTACTGTTTCACTAAAATGTAATGCCAGCGCTTCCTGTTGAGGTCCAAGTTTTAGTGCCATTATATATAGGTACAAAATCTGATCGCCCGCTCGTCCTGAAAATATTTCTGCTTGTTGCTCCATAGAAGCATCTTTTAAATCAGAAAAAGCAGCAATAGTTAATAGCAAAGGAGAATGCTGATGGCTTTGTTTATAATCCGCCATCTGTTCATCGGTCCATTTTTTGTTGGATAAGAGTAATGATATTTCAGCATTGTTCATCGACTCAAAACTGGCATCTCTAATAACAAAAGGATGCTCTGCTAAAGCCGGCAAAGAGCTAAAATCAATACCACTATTATTGGCAATAACAGTCTCTACAATTGGCTCTACAAGTACAACTGGCTCTACCGACTGTGCATATAAGACCGAGGTAAAGGGCAGAAATAGCAAACATAGCATTATTTTTTTCATCATTATTTCTCTTCCGTTGTGTAAATATTCCACTCTTTAGTGAGTACCTTTTGAGAATCAACAAACACGGCAATGGTGCGTCGTTTACGCTTTTTAAGGTGTGCGGTAAAAGCCGTTGGCTGATCAAATAACTGTAATTCGATACGGCTTTCGTCGATGCCGGCACGCAGTAAATATTCCTTAACACTGTTATTACGGCGTTTAGCTAATGCCTCATTGTACATCAGCGATCCTTCGCCACTGGTATCACCAATTAACACCAGATTGATGTTTTTATTAGCCTGTAATTGTTTCCGAGCTTTTTCTAAGGCCGGCAACTCTGAGTCATTTAAGACTGAACGATCAAAGTCAAAGTTAATGACGAACCAACTAATATCGTCCACAGCCCCCCAAAATGCACAACCATTATTATCAATCGCCACTAAATCAGGCGTTTGCTCACAGAGGTCTCGTTGATTGATAACACCATCATTATCATCATCACGTAAATCGTCCATTTGGTAGCGATCAACTTGAAAGTTAGTGGTTTCTACACAAGCGCTTAAAGGGAGTAATAATACTAAATAAAATAGTTTAATCTTGCTCATTGCTGATCACCTCTGTTTTCCATTGTTCAGGGTAGGCAAGTCGCATTGCATAACCTAATTGCCCCGTCGCGTTTAATAAACGATAACTTGCGAAGCGCTGATTATAAAATGTTTCGATGTAGTTTTTCCGTGCTGTAAACAGTTCTACTTTTACTTGCAATACATCCAATAATCCTCGTCTATTTAATTTAAATTGTTCAATATAACCAATTTCAGCTTGCTTGGCAGCATCAACATTTTTTTGTAACCAACCAAGTTGTTGTTGTTGCATCGACCAAGAATTCCACGCTAAACGTACGCCCTCAGAAACCTGCTGTTCGGTGCGCAATCGAATCGTGCGTGCTTCTTCTTTTCGCCAAATTGCAGACTCTTTTTTAGACACAGTATGGCCGCCACTATAAATATCGTAACTCATGGTCAGCATGATACGTGCATCACTATCACGCCCTTCATTACCCCCTAAATCATGGTTAAGATTACCGTGCAACTCTAAATTTACTTCAGGATAAAAGCTCGCAGACTCGCGAGTGACTTCATGACTGGCTGCATTTAAGTCAGCAATAGCGATGCGGATTTCAGGATTATATTGGATGGCATTACTGACCGACTCCTTTTCACTTCCCGGTAATAATTGTGCATCAACTTTAGGTTCCACTAATGCTTCAGGACGCACGCCCACTAACGTTAAGTATTCAATACGCTTATCCAGTAAATTATTTTGTGCAACAATCAGTGATGACTTAGCCGTCGCGACACGTGCGCTAATTTGTGCTAAATCTGATGTGCTGCTTAACCCCTGTGCATGGCGCACCTTGATATTGGTCAGTACACCTTCATGATCTTCTACATTACGTTCGGTTAATTCAATAAACTGCGTGGCTTTTAATAAATCTAAATAAATACGTGCCACTTCTAAGGCTAAATTTTCAGCATCACTGAGCAAACCAAGGCGCTCAGATTCTGCATCAAAGGCTAAACGGTCAACTTCTGCAACATCTGCATAACCATTAAATATGTTTTGTGTGACTTTAATGCCTATCTCTTTGCGAATTAATTGCTCGTCAGTAAAATCACCACTATTGTATTGTGTATCTTCGTAACCAACGGCACCTGATAAGTTTACCGTGGGATAAAAATCACTCTCCGCGGCATCCCTATCTCGAACAAAAGATTCATACCTAGCATACTGCTGTTTTATCAGAGGGTTATTATCAATTGCATACGCAATTGACTCCTCCAAGGTAATAGCAATGGCAGGTTGCGTGAGCATCAGGCAGGCTAATGGAATAAATTTAAGCGACATGACTTTTCCTTGTATCATATTTATGGCTCTCTTAATGCATTTGAACGTGCACGCAATAAAGGTTTAAGCCAATAATTTAAAACGGATTTTTTGCCAGTTTTAATATCAACACTTGCTTGCATACCGGGCATGATGTCAAAACTGGTTTGAGTTTGTTGCGTTTCGATATTTACTTTGTAATAAGTCCCCCCTTCTTCATCTTGCAAGGCATCTGCACTGATGTAGGTAACCTCTCCTTCCTCCCCGCCATAAATAACAAAATCATAAGCGGTGAATTTAACCATTGCCTTTAAACCTATCGATAAATAGGCAATATCTTTCGGTTGAATACGGGTTTCAATAATCAATTTTTCACTGTCGGGTACAATTTCCATGATCGATTCACCGGGTTTTATAACCCCACCCAGTGTGCGTCGTGCAATATCTTTTACGCGCCCGTGTAACGGAGAGAACAGGGCAGCACGTTTTAAGCGATCCGCCAGTGCGGGCTGACTTTCATTTAACTGTGCCAGTTGGTTACGGGCAGCGGTCAGTTGACTACGGATTTTTGTTCGGAAATCATGTGCTAAATTAACCGTATCAATAAGTGAGCCTTGGTAAGCCGCTTGTAAACGTTTTTCATTTAAGCGCGAACTATTTAACTCGCCTTGCAAACGAATTTGCTCACGTTTTAATTGTAATAATTCGATCTCTGAAACCGCCCCTTTTTGTACACTAATGGTGGTTAGCTTTATCTCTTTCTGGGAAAGATTAACGCCCCTCGATAAGGTTCTGGTACGACTTTTAGATTCATTAAAAGATTGAATCGCCTGTTCTATTTGTTGTTCTCTTAGGGTTAACAAGGAACGTAACTGGCTCAGTCTTTCATGGTAATTATCCGCTAATATGCGCGCTCGCTCAGCGGAAAGGTCAACATTACCTAGGTCTATATTGGTGATGCGGACACGTTGCCTCCAGTCTTTTTGAGTGTTATCTATTTGAATACTTTTTAGCTCTGCTTGTGAGCGGATAATGAGCATTTTTAAGGCTCCCGCTTGTTGCTCACCTTCCAACCAAGCCGCCTTAGAGTAGGTATTGTCTAGGGAGACAAGTAATTGCCCTTTTTCCACAAGGTCGCCTGATTTAACATGTAAAGCGACTAAAATACCGCCTTCAAGGCTTTGAATTTGCTGTACGGCACTGGCGGGTACGATTCGTCCTTCACCCACGATCACTTCATCGAGTTCAGCCAAATAAGCCCACAATAAAACCGTTAACATTAACCCGACGGTTATCCACACGATGCGCCTTGAATGCTGTGCTTTAACCTGCTGCTGCCAATATAAAGAAGTGCTCATACAGCTCTCCATAAAACGCGATTCATGGATTTAATCGGTACACGATATTGTTCATAAACCAGTTGTGGCAGTAATAAAGAGGTGCTCATGCTTTTCTCCTTACAACATTCACCGATTTAACACGTGAACGATTGGCTGGCTTTTTCTGCACTTTTTTAGGCTGTAAAATCGCCTCGCGAGGACCGTCACTGATAATATGCCCTTTATCCATCACAATAATACGTGAGCAAAGAGCGATCATTGAGGGTTTATGGCTGATCATAATAAACCCCGTTTCTTTATCAAGTTCCTGTAACCCACTGATAACATCACTTTCGGTTTGCTGATCCATGGCACTGGTGGGCTCATCAAGTAATAAGATGATCACATCACGAAGCAATGCACGTGCTAAAGCAACAGCTTGACGCTGCCCACCAGAGAGATAACGACCAGACTCACCAACAGGGCTTTCTAAACCCGCACTAAAACGTGAAGATAAACGCGCAACACCGGAGTCTTTTAAAATTAGGGCTAATTTATCCTGTGCAACATCTTTACTGCCGACACAAATGTTTTCTAGCACAGAGCCAAAAAAGAGAGTCGGTTGCTGTGAAACCCAGCCAGTATTATCTCGAATAACACTGGCTGGCCACAATTTACTGTCAATATCATCGTAATTCATCGCACCGGATGTTGGTTGATATTGATTGGCGAGTATAGCGAGCAGTGATGACTTACCCGCGCCAGCAGCACCCACTATCGCAATACGTTCTCCAGCCTTAATCTGTAAATTAATGTCCGTTAATACTTGCATCTCTTGGTCTGGATAGCTGAAGTTAACGCTTTCTAGTTTGATATTACCTTTGAAACTTTGATTTTCAACAATTTGGCTAGCGCTGTTTTCTTGCTCTAATGCCATCACACTCTCTAAACCTTGAATCGATGAACGTGCTTGTTGATATCTTAATAACAAACCAGACACTTGATTAATCGAGCCGGCACTGCGTCCACTGAGCATCGACATCGCAATCAGACCACCCATGCTTAAATTACCTGCACTAATTTGATATACCCCGGCAAAAATTAAACCAATGGTCACCAATTGTTGACTACTCGAAACCAGGTGGCTGACAATGTTAGCAATATTTTTGGAGCGAATATTCCAATCTGCAAGCGCGGCAACCGTTTGTTCCCAACGCCGTTGTGCGGCCCCTTCACCATTAATCTGCTTTATTTCCACCAAGGTATTTAAGTTTTCAAGAAGAATCGCTTGGCGCTGTGTTGAAAGCTTGCCTGTTTCTTCTAACGCATTTTTGATTTTTGGTTGTACAACAAGGCTTGCGATAATGACCATCAACATCACAGAAAGTGGAATAAACACCATAAATCCACCTAACCAAGCCATTAAACCAAGAAATAACAGCGTAAAAGGCAAGTCCACCAGCGCCACTAATGTCGCTGAAGTTAAAAATTCACGTACACTATCAAACTCTTGAATCTGTTTGCTGAAAGCACCAATAGATTGTGGCTGCTGACTGAGCTTCATGCCCAGTGTTTTAGCAAACAGTTGTGATGATAGTGATAGATCTACTTGCCGTCCTGCCAAATGGGTTAAATGCGCACGTGCTTGTTTTAAGATCCAATCAAAAATCACCGCAATGAGTGCACCTGTCGCTAATACCCACAGGGTGTCAAAAGCCGCGTTAGGGACAACACGATCATAAACATTCATGGTAAAAAGTGGAATAACTAAGGCTAACAGGTTGATTAATAATGAAGCGATAAACAGATCGCGATACCACGGACTGACTTGTTTTAGTGCTTGTTTAAACCAATGGGTTTTAGTGCTTTTTTGAAACTCTTCAGCACGACTATCCACAACATCATCCACGCTAATGCGCCAAGCACTTTGCATTTCTTTTTGTAGCGCTTTAAGTGTTCGGGTCTGACTTGGCTCTTCCGAAAAACATTGCAGGGTGACTTGTTCATCAACAATGGCAGTGATCACCATGGCTTGATCATTGATCACGATTAATATCGGTAAGTTATCCGTACACACCTGTTTGCTGACTATTTCATCACAGACTAAGCCTGCATTGGCTAGCATACGAGGCAGTAAACTATTATCTACAACACCATTTTCCATGGGCAAGCCAGACAACAACTTCGTTTTATGACAGCGTTTACCAAACTGCTTGGCAAGGTAAAGAACAGCTTGTAAGTTAACGTCTTGAAACATTATTCTTGTCCCGTGATCAGGGTTTGATCTTCAATTAACTTAGTTAAAATATCACTTTCAGAGACCCCACTAGCATCCCCCCCATAAAGATCATCAAGGCTAATATTGTCTAAGGTAATATTTTGCACTGTGTCGCTACCATCGAGCATCACGGAGATAATGGTTGAGCCTGATTCATCCTCAAATAAATCGAGCACCATCTCTAATTCATCTCCTGTCGATGCATCCACAGAGCGGAGTAAATCGGTTAAATTGATGCTATCACTGCCAACGGTAAAGTCGGTGATGCTATCATTCGCAGGCGCATCAGTCGTACCTTTATCGGCATCATTAAAGACAAATTGGTCATCACCCTCGCCACCAGTGATAACATTATCACCCGCGCCAGCAACAATAATATTATCCTCATCATCACCACTAATATTTGTTTGATCGGTGATCACATTCACTTCAATGGTTTGTTCATTGCCAGCAACCGTTTCTCCGTCTAATTCTCCAACGGAGACAACCGTTAAATCAAAATCACCTACATCGTCTAACCCCGTTAACTGGGCATCCTCTAAATCTTCTTGGGAAAGCGTCCAAACGCCATCAGATTCAGTGCCATTAGTAATGCTCACGCCATCAGGCAGTCCCGATATCTCAACGTAACCTATCTCACCATCAGCAGGATTAATCAGTGTTAAATCAATTCCAAGTGGTGATGTGCTACCAGCAACAACATAAACAGAGTCGGCCTCTAAAGTCAGTTCAGGCACACCCACAACGGGAGTTAAGTCGACGCTGCTATCAAAGATGGTGATATCACCATAATCGGTCACTTTTTCTCCACCAACAGTAGCTGTATCGACGCTTTGCAAACCAATTTCTACATCAAACAAGCCCCAAGCATCCCCTGAGTTTAAGTAAAAACCCTCTAATTCTGATGAGTCGATATCTAATATCGCGACATAATAACCATCTATTTCGACAAAAAAGGCTTCTTGATCAGCAATGCGAATACTCACTAATCCAGCGCTATTCTCAGTGACCGCAATGCGCACCGTTAAACGTAATGTCTCATTACCACTGGTTTCTGTCGTTTCTCCGCTGACATCAAAATACGTTTCTTGGCCCTCTGTGCCAGTAAATTCGTCTTCTATGCTGGTGAACTGAACATCATCGCCAACGGGTAATACTTCAACAACAAAGGTTTCCTCGGTGGTCACATAATCGCTGGTGCCTTGCTCATAGGCAATAACAGTAATGGTCAGCGTAATATCACCACTAAAATCACGCCCTGGTTTGATAGCAAGCGATGCAAGTTGCTCAGCAGTGATGGTCCATTGGTATGTTGGTTCACCATTAAAAGTGCCACCATCGGGCCCATTATTAGGTAAAATTGTCCCACCATCCCAGACTAATATCGCGCCTTCTGGGACGCCTGTTATCACTATCGACATAAGCTCTGAACCATCATCATCAATCAAGTTAACCGACAGCCCCTCTATATCAATATAAGTATCTTCATCACCTTGGCTAGGCTCAGTGCCAGTGCTAATGGTCGCACCATCTGTTACGGGTAGTACTTCAATGTCGATGGTGCCCGAGCTGGTTCCGGTGTCGGTCATTGTTCCGTTATACCCCTCGGCCGTGTCGGTGACTTCTGCCGTATAACCGATGCTAATATCGCCTGAAAAATTAAGCGGTGCTTTATAAAGAATTTCATCAATGCGGGTGAGATCATTAACCGTCCACGTACCATCACCATTATCAGTTAATACGCCATCCGGCGCACTTAAAAAACCACCTTCAGGTAAGGTTAAGGTCAATGAGGTGATCGTTTCAACACCTTCACCCGTAATATTAGAATCTTCAAAACAGGCGCTTAAATTTAATTCGGTAAAGGTGTCTTCTAATATTTCTGTTGTCTCAGCAATCAGCTCTACACCGTCAACAACCGGTGTTATCTCAAATTCTAAAACTTGATCTTCTGTTCTTGTATCACCACTGTCACTGTCCGTTGCAATGACGGTGATTGGCAATTCAAAGGTACCAGAAAAATCATCACGGATACCAACCAATTGTAAACTCTCCAGTGATGCTTCGGTGAAAACATACTGCAGTAAAATTTTGCCAGAAGTATCGTAAACCGCAATCACATCAAAGCCGGTGATCACGCCCCCTTCGGGTAAGTCACTGGCTAATATTTTAAAACTAACCAAATCGTTGCCATCACCCGCCACACTATTGGATATTTGACCACCAATATCGATATTTTCATCTTCTACGCCGTTAATAACCTCATTGGTTAAATCTGACGTATCACTGGCGCTACTGTTGGAAGTATTACCAGAAAAATGAACATAGATATTATCGGCAATCATCAGCTCATCGTTGCCATCAACGACACGCGCACCAATGGTGACCACACTCGGCAATAATGAAGAATGAGAACTATAAATCGTCGCACCCGCTAATAACTCAGCGGCCACTTCTTGAATATTGGTTGAGGTTAATCCCGTTGCCGGGATAAACCAACGGCCCTCGCCATCACTGATCGCACCATTAGGATGAGTGATAACCCAGCCTTCGCCTGCTGGCACGACAATAACAATATAATCAACCACTTCTGAACCATCACTATCTGCATCATAAAAGTCAACGAGCCCTTCCAGTGAAATAGGGGAACCATCGTTGCTGCTTTGTACGCTGTGGTCCGCCTCTAGGCGAGTAATATCGTCGATGTCAGTATTATCAGGTGAAAGCAAATCTTCAACTTCAGCTTCAACATGGATATTCATCGTATCATCAAAGGTGGCAGAGGCCGTTGCGCCCGACCCCGAGGTATCGGTTATTTCATAAGTAATATCAATTTTAAAATTGCCAGTGGCATCCGTTGGCGCTTGCACAGAAAAACGTTCACTGCCCATCAAATCAAGGAGCGTGCCACTCGTGCCATCAATATAATCGGCAAGATCAACGGGGAAATCGGTGATTTCTTCACCATCAAAATAAAGGGTCATACCGGGCTCGAGTCCGGTGATAATGAACGCGGTGATCACCTCACTGCCATCTATGTCGGCCATCTCTTCGGGCACAAAATCTAACGCAATAAGAAGATCTTCTTTACCCTCAGCAGTCAGGTTAATCGTCGATGAATCATTATCAACCACAGGTTGAATATCTATCTCAACAATTATATTATAAAGATCATCATCACCATGGCGTTGAGCATCACCATCAGCTTCCGTCACAATAGTTTCAATATTAAACTCAATTAATCCACTAAAGTCTTGTTCTGGCTTAAGATATAAATCTTGCAACTGCTCTAATGTCACTTGATATACGGGCTTACCATCAACAATACTAACAATCGATAGTTGCACTTCATTACCTTGACTGTCAGTAAAGATAACGCCATCAGGCAGATTAGAAAGCAATAAGTTAATACTTTCAGAACCATCTTGATCCGCAGTGGTAATATCAATCGCTAATGAAACCAATGAATCCTCGAGTGCTACTTCATTGCGAATAACACGGGTAGTCTCATCAAAAGTCCAATCTTCACCCGGTGTCACAATGGGGATATCCGCCACACCTTGTAAAAACACCTCAAATTCTTTCTCTTCTGAATATGCGGTTTCAACACTTGGGTCGATGCCATCTTGGCTTGACTCTGTTGCCACCGCTTGTGCACTAAAAATAAATTCTCCGGTGCTTGAGCTAGCATTCGCTTCTGGTAATAATCCCACCGCACCTGACTCAACATCACTGCCTAATACTTGGTATGTACCATTACCCAAATCAATGACATTTGCGTCACCATCAACGGCAACGACACTCCAGCCTTCTGGAACAGTAATGATATAAGAAAGGGTTTCACTGCCATCATTATCATTTAACTGACCATTTAAAATTTCGTTTAATAAAACGATTTCATCTTCTAATCCTTGCACATCTTTCACGACAAGATCGGGTACATCGGCGACCGGTTGGACATTAATGGTGATAATTTTTTCATCGCCCAATGCGACATCATGATTGTCACCTTCCGTGGCAATGGGGGTGATAGCAAAGGTTAAGACACCGGCTACATTTTTTTCGGTGGACACTTTAATAAGTGCAATCTCTTCTGCGCTGAGTACATCACCACTGCTAATCTCAACACCGTTAATGGTCAATATCAGTCCGCTATCAATATCGCCAATTTGATAGGTTAACGTTTCAGAGCCATCGGTATCAAAAAGATCAGCACTAAGGGCTATCTCTTGCTCATCACCATCTTCAACGGTTGTATATTCATAAGTAGAGTTGTCATCATCCCAAGTAGGCTTATCCGCCACCGAGGTAATGCTTAAGTCAATCTCATTGTGGACAATTTCGTTCTCACTACCATCGGTTCTGCTTATCTCAGCATAGATGTCTAAAGAAACCTCTTGTGTGGCATCAGAACTATTTAACTCGGGATGGTAAACCAGATCACCTTTCGGTACATAGGTGCCATTTTCTAATAACACAAAATCGTCGGCACTGAGTATAATCTCGCCATCTTCATTAGCGACGAGTAGCACACCATTAAGTGTTAATGTCCCGCCTGCTAAGCTGTCTTCCATGAAAACAACACCGACTAATTGTTCCCCTTCATCAACATCACCCACGGAGACAACAAGATCTAATAACAAACTCTCATCTTCTAGTGTATTGGTATTAGAAATTGTAATTTTCCCCGCTTCATCGGCAATATCCAACACCAGAGAATTATCTACTTCATCACCGTCACTATCGGTTACGGTATACTCAATTAGACCGATGATATCTCCACCAGAATGGAGTGTAGAATCAGTTGTCAAGGTTCCTGTTCCATCAGCATTGATGGTTATTGTCCCATACTCATCTCCATCAGAATCTCTCAATATGATTGTCTCACCAACATTATATGTAACCTGCACATGCTCACCGTCCGTATCAAACTCCCAAACACTGACACTAGTGATTGTTGCACCATCTGCCCCCATACTGTCAGGGTCTTCAAGTAAGTTTAAGGTTTCACTTTGTCCCTCTTCAATAACAATGGTAGTCTGTTGCGATTCGGGAACATCATCAATAATATTAATGTTTACATTTGCTAATTCACTGACATCACCATCGGCATCAATGGCTTGAATATCGAGGGATAGAGTCAGTTCTTCACTATTGTCACCGAGATGATCAACCGCAGCTAATAATTTAAATTCAATCGTACCGTCGAGATTAAAACGAACTTTGAATACCTCACCCTCATTTGAACTGGCAATCCACCAGCCATTACTATCGGCAGTCTCAGCAAAACTGACACTTTGACCATTACTGGTTAAACCATCAATCACCTGCCCTGCTAAGACCGGTTCAACGGCAACAACATCATCACTTCCCTGAACTAATTCATAGGTGATCTCGCTTTCAGAAATACCATTACCCGCAAGCAAATCGCCTTCATCAACCACTAAACTATCAGAAACACTAAGACTAGGAATGTCACCATCCTCAATGGTGACATTAATATCAACGCCGACTTCTGTGCCATCGGAGTCGATAACAACAACTGGCAGGGTTATTTTTAAACTATCATCATGACCGCTGTCTTTATCATGATCCACCGATCCAACAAGGGTAAATTCCAACTCAACATCTTCACTCGTCTGTGCGCTGATGTTGATATTTTCTGGCAAGGTAAGTTCAAAAATAACAGTGCCATCTTCAAGCACGCCTTGATAATTGCCATCACTGCTTGCTTGCCAATAAACGGTTTCGCCATTTTGGGTCAGCGTTGTCCCATCACTCAATAACACCGGATCTTTTGTATTGACCGCTAATTTGATATCAACAATAGGATCCTGATCCGCTTCGATAGTGATAGTGATGCTATCACTATCACTAATAGTGGCATCCTCAACCGAGGTATTGGGTGTTTCTGTTACTTCAAAATCATCATTTGATACGGTTATGGTCGCCGCTCCACTATCACTTACTTCGATAGTTAAGTTTTGATCCGTGACGTCATTGTCACCATCCGTGACACTGACAACAATGTCAAAAAGGATACTCTCAAGATTGTCACCGTTTTCATCTAGCTGATCAATGCCTTCAATCAAGGTAAACTCATACTCAAATTCACTGACGGTGGTGCTATTCAAATCACCTATTATTTCAACGGTAAAGATGGGGGAATCAACATCATCGGTATACGCAATGAGTATGCCACCAACTAAT